>NZ_NHTT01000018.1:0-78166 GCF_002806845.1 Marinomonas sp. ef1
ATTTTTTTTGATCAACTACATCTCGGTAAAACCGGTCTGCGATGATCTTCTGAAGCCTCCAGCGAGCGCCCACACAAATTATCTGATTATCTATTTTAAAGAGCGGGCTGACTTGAATACTTAATCAGATCTTAATCTAGTAAAGTTGAACTTGGTCTTCGTTGCTCTGAAGCCTTGTCCGTGTCAGCGAGGGCGTATATTAAGGATCTACAGATTTTGTGCAACCCTTTTTTGAAGAAAATTTAAATTAATTTAAATTCGATCAAACTTCTACGATACGTAGTTCTTTAGGCATAGAGAAAGACACATTCTCTTCTCTACCTTTTAACTCTTGAGGTGCGCTACCACCTTCCTTAACAAGACGATCAATCACCTCATTAACAAGTACTTCAGGCGCAGAGGCTCCAGCAGTTACGCCAATACTACGAATACCTTTCAACCAATCGCACTGAATCTCACTGGCATTATCGATCAAATAGGCTTTCGCCCCCATTCTTTCAGCCAATTCCCGAAGACGGTTTGAATTAGAGCTATTCACTGAACCAACAACAAGAACTAATTCAGATTCTTCTGCTAGCGTCTTCACAGCATCCTGACGATTCTGTGTGGCGTAACAAATGTCATCTTTCTTTGGACCACAAATCATCGGAAAGCGTTTTCGAAGTGCATCAATAACAACCGAGGTATCATCCATAGACAACGTCGTTTGAGTGACAAAAGCAAGACGCTCAGGATTCTTAACCTTAAGTCTCTCTACATCAGCAGGACTCTCTACTAGATAGATAGCACCACCCTGACGATCATCGTACTGACCCATCGTACCTTCGACTTCTGGATGGCCATCATGACCAATCAAAATACATTCCATGCCATCACGAGAATAACGCAACACCTCCAAATGCACTTTTGTCACTAGTGGACAAGTCGCATCAAATACTTTTAAACCTCGATCTGTCGCTTCATCTCGAACGGCTTTTGAAACACCATGCGCACTAAAGATAACAATGTTGTCATCTGGTACTTGATCAAGTTCATCAACAAAAACTGCACCGCGAGACTTCAAAGACTCGACGACAAATTTATTATGTACCACTTCATGACGAACATAGATTGGCGCTTCAAAAAGATCCAAGCAGCGATTAACAATATCTATCGCCCTATCAACACCAGCACAGAAGCCACGAGGGTTAGCAAGTTGAATAGCAAAACTCATGCGGCATCCTCAATAGCTATGATTTGCACCCTAAAAGTAAGTGACCGACTAGCAAGAGGGTGATTAAAATCGACAACCACTTCTTTCTCACCAATCTCAGCAATGACACCCGGCAATTCGTTTTTGCTCATATCAGCAAAAGAAACCACCATCCCTTCTTCTAGATCCATAGAGAACTGTGAACGAGGCATACGCTGAATATTGCTTTCATTGTGTACGCCAAAGGCTTTTTCTGGCGACATAATGAAAGAAGCTTCTTGCCCTACAGACATACCTAGTAAAGCAGACTCAAAATCTGGCAATAAACTCCCATCACCAAATACAAAGCTAGCTGGAGATCGAGAAAAGTTAGAATCAACGATTTGACCATCTTCAAGTGACAACTCAAAGTGCAGAGTGACCCTGCTTGCCGCTGTAATTACGCTCATTCTTTTGTACCTTCCTGCTTTTTCGACACGAAACTTTCAAGCAACATTAAAATAACACCAATAGTAATAGCACTGTCAGCAAGGTTGAACGCAGGAAAATACCACGACTGCTGCCAATGAAATTGTAGAAAATCTACAACATGACCATAAACCAATCGATCATAAAGGTTACCAATCGCTCCACCCAACACAAAAGTCAGTGCCAGTGATTCTAATCGGTTGGTTTCTGCGATCTTAACAAGACGCCAACTAATACCAACAACCACTGCCAATGCGATCAAAGAGAAGAACCAACGCTGCCAACCACCAGCTTGCGCGAGGAAACTAAAGGCAGCACCAGTGTTGTATCTCAATGTCAGGTCAAAGAATGGAAAAACGGCAATTTCTTGTCCATAAAATAAGTTGGACACAACCGCTTGTTTTGTTACCCAATCTAAAACAAAAAGAATAAGAGCCAGCGCCCACCAGCGCTGGACTCGTTTCCACACAATCAAAGCAGTCATTAGGCGTAAAGGCGCTGTTCACCTTCCCCATCTGGCAAGTTAGAGATACAACGATCGCACAACTCAGGATGCGCTGCTCGCTTACCAACTTCTTCACGGTGATGCCAACAACGTACACACTTAGTATATTTACTCAACTCAACGTGAACTTTCAGACCATCAAGATCGGTAGCAACCGCGTCATCATCCGCTTGAGACAAAGGCAACACTTTAACGTCAGAAGCAATTAAGACAAAGCGCAACTCTTCACCTAAGCGATTCAATGTTGCTTGCAAAGCATCATCACAATAAAGTGTGATATCAGCACTTAAGCTCGCTTTCATCTTGCCCTCACTACGCGCAGCTTCTAATACTTTATTCGTTGCTACTTTCGCTTCAAGAACCTGCTTCCAGAATTCACGACCCATTGGCTCATCACCGGACAACTCTTCAAGGCCTTCATACCATGTTTCTAAGAAAACAGACTCACCGCGTTCCCCAGGAAGTGTTTGCCAGATTTCGTCAGCAGTGAAGCTCAAGATCGGTGCAATCCAACGAGAGAAAGCTTCCATCACATGGTAAAGCGCAGTCTGCGCAGAACGACGCGCCAGGCTGTCTTCTTGTGTTGTGTATTGGCGATCTTTGATGACATCCAGATAAAAACCACCCAAATCTACGGAACAGAAGTTCTGGATTTTCTGGTTCACTGTATGGAATTGATATTCGCTGTAAGCGATATTCAATTCTTTTTGCAACATGGCAGCACGATCTACAATCCAGCGATCTAACGCAATCATCTCGCTAGAAGGAACCATATCAGCCGCTGGATTAAAACCATTTAAGTTTGCCATCATGAAACGCGCAGTATTACGGATACGACGATAAGAATCCGCTACACGCTTAAGAATTTCATCAGAGACAGTCATTTCAGTGGTGTAGTCGGTCGCTGCTACCCACAAACGGATAATATCGGCACCCAAGGTATCCATGACTTTCTGTGGTGACAGTACGTTACCCAAAGACTTCGACATTTTGCGGCCATCGCCATCAACGGTAAAACCGTGAGTCAATACTTGCTTGTATGGCGGCACACCACGAATCGCGATTGAGGTTTTCAACGAAGACTGGAACCAACCACGATGCTGATCTGAACCTTCTAGGTACAAATCGGCAGGAAAGCTCAATTCATCACGCTGATCGATAACAGAATAATGGGTCACACCGGAGTCAAACCATACATCTAACGTGTCAGTTACTTTGCTGTATTTTTCAGCATCAGCACCCAACAACTCCTCTGCTTCCATTTCAAACCAAGCGTCGATTCCTTCAACTTCGATGCGCTTAGCAACTTCCTCGATCAAACGTGGCGTTTCAGGATGAAGCTCTTGAGTCTCTTTGTTGATAAACAACGCAATCGGCACACCCCAAGTACGCTGACGAGACACACACCAATCAGGGCTGTTATTCAACATCCCTTCCATACGGTTTTGTCCCCAGCTTGGTACCCACTTCACACCTTCAACAGCATGCTTTGCAGAATCCAGCAAACCTTCTTTGGTCATACTGATAAACCACTGAGGCGTCGCACGGAAGATTAGTGGCGTTTTAGTACGCCAGCAATGTGGGTAACTGTGGAAGATCTTCGACTCAAACACCAAAGCGTTATTACGATTCAGTGCCTCAAGCACGGCATCATCTACTTTATAAACATGCAAACCAGCAAACTCGCCTGCAGCATCAGAGTAAACACCATTATCTTGAACAAGGTTGATAGTGCCAATGCCATTTTCACGACCGACGTTAAAGTCATCCACGCCGTGGTCTGGTGCAGTATGCACGCAGCCAGTACCCGCTTCCGTTGTTACGTGCTCACCCAAGATGACAGGAATATCGCGCTCTAGGAACGGATGATCCAACACAGTGCCTGCCAGTTCAGCACCAACGGTACGACCAACAATGCGGAAATCAGTTACGCCGTAGCGAGACATAACACTTGCGACCATGTCTTCAGCAACAATTAAACGCTCTTTGCCTAAGCCCATATCGACTTCAACTAGCGCATAGTTGAAGTCTGGATGAACAGAAACAGCTTGGCTCGCTGGAAGCGTCCAAGGAGTGGTTGTCCAAATCACAACAGAAACCTTACCTTCACCCTCGACATCAGAGAATTTAACAAGTAAAGCAGCTTCGTCTTGTGGCACATAACGCACATCCAAAGACAAAGACGTTTTATCTTGATATTCCACTTCCGCTTCCGCCAAAGCAGAACCACCAACAACACTCCAGTAAACTGGCTTAAAGCCTTTTACCAAATGACCGTTCTCAGCGATTTTGCCTAAAGCACGAACAATATTGGCTTCTGTTTGGAAGTTCATTGTCAGATAAGGATTTTCCCAATCGCCCATCACACCCAAACGAATAAAGTCTTTTTTCTGTTCTTCTATTTGCGTATAAGCGTATTCGCGACATTTCGCGCGAAACTCTTTATAAGAAACTTTCGTCCCCGCTTTACCGATCAATTGCTCAACTTTGTGCTCAATTGGCAAGCCGTGACAATCCCAACCAGGAATATAAGGCGCATCAAAGCCACTAACGGTTTTAGACTTAACAATAATATCTTTGAGGATTTTGTTAACCGCGTGACCAATGTGAATACTGCCATTTGCGTACGGAGGGCCATCATGAAGAATAAAAGATTTACGGCCTTTACTTACATCACGTACTTTTTGATATAGGTCCATATCCTGCCAACGCTTAAGCATTGCAGGTTCACGTTTTGCCAAATCTCCACGCATTGGGAAGTCTGTATCTGGCAAATTCAGTGTCGGTTTATAATCACTCATGGTTTATCGATTCATCCTCAAAGATCATCTTTTCACTGATTAGCAAAGAAGCGTAATGCTTCTTCTTTATCACATTGAATTTGTTTTTCCAGCGCATCTAAGCTGGCCATTTTTCGCTCTGCCCTAATAAAATGACAGAAAGTAACCTGCACATATTTGTCATACAGATCACCGTTAAAATCTAATAAGTGCACTTCCAGTATCGGCGTCTTGCCTTGAACGGTAGGACGCACACCAATATTCGCAACACCGTTATAGGAGACGCCATCAACCATAAAGGTCACAGCATATACACCAGACAACGCAGACTTAATACCTTTAAGGTGCACGTTAGCCGTTGGAAAACCCAATTTTCGACCAAGTTGCTGTCCATGTATCACACGACCACTTAAGGTAACCAAGTGCCCCATGTTCATCTGTGCGGCAGTAATATCGCCGCGCTCTAGAGCATCCCTAACCAGAGTACTACTCACTCGCTCATTCAAAGTGTTTAACACTGACGGTGTATTTTCAACATCAAAGCCATGCTGACCACCAAACTCTTGCAGATAATAAAAATCACCTTGTCGATCACAGCCAAAGCGAAAATCATCTCCCACTACCAAATGCTTTACAGACAAGCCATCTAGCAAAATTTGCTGACAAAATGCCTGCGCATCTAGTTGTTGAAGTTTAGGGTTGAACGGCATGCAAAGAACATAATCGATACCCTGCCCTTCCAACAATTTCACTTTATCCCGCAGACGACCAATACGACCTGGGGCCGTATCCGGTGAAAAGAACTCTCTCGGCTGAGGTTCAAAGATCATGATAGCAGCAGGCGAATTGTATTGTTTAGCCAAAGCTTTTACTCGCGCTAATATAGCGCCATGCCCTAAGTGAACACCGTCAAAATTCCCTATCGTCAGCACGCATTCTTTATGCTTTGAACGGATATTATGAATACCGCGAATTAACTCCATAGAACCCCGTACAAAACAATTAAATCCAGCGTCGAAAAAATATCATGGATTATATAGCAGTTAACCAGATGAAGGTAGGCCAGAACTTGAACAAGCTGTGCAAACCAATAATCAAAGCAAAAAACACTTCAATACACCTAATGCTTCAAAATGGAAGGACGCAAACCCGCCGCTACCGCGACAAGAACGTACACCAGCACACCGCAAACGACAACCATCAAGGTACAGCCCACCCGATACAAGTCATCCATCTGGGTCCATTGCCACCCCTGAAGAAGAAACAAATACAAGCACACACCAAGCGCAACGGTAGCACTCACCAATATACGCAACAAACGCTTCCATTGAGCAGAAAATACGTGATATTGCTTTTTGTACAAACCGCGCCACAATAAAAAAGCATTTAAACCTGCAGACAAACTTGTCGCCAACGCCAACCCCACATGCCCCAATGGCCACACCAAAATCAAATTCAGCACCATATTCGATATCATCGCAATGATCCCAATACGTACAGGCGTTCTTGTATCCTGTCTCGCATAATACCCTGGCGCCAGTACCTTAATCAGCATCATAAACACCAACCCCAGTGAGTAAGCCTGCAGACTCTGAGCAGCCATATGAACATCATTCACCGTTAACTCACCACGATAAAAAATCGTCGCAATCAAAGGCTCAGCCAACATAAACAAAGCAAGAGAAGACGGAATAGCAATCAGCAAAAGTATTCGCAGCGCCCAATCGAGTGTTTCAGAAAACTTCGACGCTTCGCCACCAGAAAAACTACGCGACAAAGAAGGCAAAATAACCGTACTGATGGCAATAGCAAAAATACCCAACGGCAACTCATACAAGCGATCCGACAAGTACAACCAAGTAATACTGCCCGTTTGCAGAAAAGAAGCCAACACCGTATCAAGAAGCAAATTAATCTGACCGACAGACACACCAAACAATGCCGGCCCCATCAAAAGCAAAATTCGCTTCACACCTGGATGACGAAAACCCAACGTCGGCATCGGTAGCAATCGCAACCTCGCCAAAAATGGCACTTGAAACATCAACTGAATCAGCCCCGCAAAGAACACCCCCCAAGCAACAGCGGTTTCGGCCTGGGCCGCAGTGCGAGCAAAAAACACCGTCGCAACAATAAGAGAGATGTTCAGAAAAATCGGCGTAATAGCCGGAACCGCATATTCACCATGCGCGTTTAAAATACCGCCTGCCAATGCCGTTAATGAAATAAATAACAGATATGGAAAAGTAATGACTAACAGCTCAGAAGCCAATTTAGTCTGACCATCATCCGCAGCAAAACCAGGTGCAAATACATACACCACCCAAGGAGCACACACCATGAAAAGCACAGTAATACACAACAAGATCAAAGCCAGCGACCCTGACACAGCAGAGATAAGTGCTCGAACCTCGTCCTTGCCTTCTTTTACTCGGTAGTCACTCAATACTGGGACAAAAGCTTGAGCAAACGCCCCTTCGGCAAATAATCGACGAAAAAAGTTAGGAATTTTAAAAGCAACATAAAATGCATCTGCGCTGCCACTTGCACCTAATACATACGCCAAAGCAGCATCTCTTACCAAGCCAAGAATACGAGAAAAGAAAGTACAAATGGAAACCAAGACACCAGAACGCAACAAAGACAAAGACTTAGGCTCTTTATCGAGGAGGGATTTTTTTTCGGACATAAAAATTTACGACGTATGCAATAGATAGATCGACAAAGAATAACACCAGGTACTACCAGAGCGCAGCCAAATATATAAGCTCATTTGACTAATTTTTGTATAATAGGGTTGTGGCAACGCTAAAAACTGGTAAAATCCGCCGCGAGATTTCAAAGTTAAAACTTGACATTAATTTCATGACACAGCAGAGTGCTGGGTCATTACTTATTCCAATTTAAAGGAGCCAGACCGTGGCAAATTCCGCCGGTTCAAAAAAACGCGCGCGCCAAGCAGTAAAAAGCCGCGCTCACAATGGTAGCCTTCGTTCAATGGTTCGCACATACTTGAAAAAAGTAGATGCAGCTATCGAAGCAGGCAATCAAGCTGACGCACAAGCAGCTTACGTTCTAGCAACTTCTAAGCTAGACAAAGCCGCTGACAAAGGCCTATATCACAAAAACAAAGCAGCTCGCCATAAGAGCCGCTTGAGTGCTAAAATCAAAGCACTGGCCTAATACCTATAAAAAAACCGGCAAATGCCGGTTTTTTTATGTCTTTTATTTATACACCTGAAAATACACCTCGACTTTTTTGCCCAAACAGCATCAGCCAAACAAAACCACCAGCCAAACCACTGCCGCCAAGACCAAAGCCAACATGACAGCTGCAGAGCCTAAATCTTTCGCACGACCAGACAATTCATGATGCTCACTACTAATTCGATCAACCACAGCCTCAACACTTGAATTCAGCGTTTCAACAATCAACACCAAGCCTACAGAAAAAATCAGTACCGCACGCTCAAGACCAGTATCACCAAGCCAGATAGCAAAAGGCAAAGAAATCAAAAACAAAACAGCCTCTTGACGAAAAGCCGCTTCATGTTTCCATTGAGCTCGCAAACCTTGATAAGAATATTTCGAAGCACTCAATACGCGATCTAAACCTACTTTACCTGGCTTTGCCATGACACCACTACCTCTTAAATAATAACCAAATCATCGCGATGAATTAACTCTGGTTCACCCTTGTAACCCAAAATCGCTCCAATATTAGACGAAGGCTGACCAAGCAGCTTCAACGTTTCAGCCACACTGTAGTTCACTAAGCCGCGAGCAACCAGACCACCTTGCAAATCGACACAAATAACCATGTCTCCGCGCGAAAAAGTACCCTGCGCATCTTTCACTCCAACAGCCAAAAGACTCGTACCCGCTTTTCGCAACGCCTTTACGGCGCCATCATCTAAAATTAGGGCGCCGCGACTCTTCAAATGCCCAGCTAACCATTGCTTACGCGCCGCTACCCTTCCGTGTTCCGGCTGCAACCAAGTTCCTAATATTTCGCCTGACGCAACACGAACAATTACATTTTCTTCGCGACCTGAAGCTATCAAGGTATCCGCACCAGAGCGTGCAGCCAAAAGCGCAGCTCGCACCTTCGTTAACATTCCGCCACTACCTAGTACACCAGCCCCGCCACTCGCCATAGACTCAAGACGATTGTCCGATGCTGATATATGAGAGATTAAAGTTGCATCTTTATGATCACGTGGATTTTTATCGAACAGCCCTTGCTGATCTGTAAGGATGATCAACAAATCCGCCTCAATAAGATTAGCAACCAAAGCACCCAGCGTATCATTGTCACCAAACCGTATTTCGTCGGTTACAACTGTGTCATTTTCGTTAATTATAGGTACAACACCGAAACCAAGCAGAGTTCGCAACGAAGATCGAGCATTTAAATAGCGTCGACGGTTCGACAAATCATCATGGGTAAGCAAAATTTGCGCAGTACACAAACCATGCTTCTCAAAGTGAGACTCATAAACCCCAACCAATTCCATCTGCCCAACTGCCGCAGCAGCTTGCAGCTCATTTACTTGAGTGGGGCGAGAAGAAAAACCAAGACGCTTCATACCTGCAGCAATAGAACCAGAAGACACTAAAACGACTTCCTTTCCTTGCGCTCGTAACTCAGCAATTTGAGCAACCCAAAGACCAATTCGGGCAACATCCAACCCCTGACCATCGTTTGTCAGTAGCGCACTGCCGATTTTAACAACGACACGCTGCGCCTTAGCTATTTTTTCTCGCATTTCCATGATACTACTTATTCTCACCAATCAAGTTAGCTAACGTATTCCACTTCAACATCGTAGTCATCTTCATCAAAATCGTCATCATCAAGCAACAAACCTGCTTTACGACGTTTTTCACGTAATGACATAATACGGTTTCGACCTTCTTCATCAATCAAGGCGCGCATTGCTTTTTCTTTCTCACGAGCTTCTGGGCTTTCTAGCAACAACTCACGCTTTTCATCAAGCGCCGTCATCAGGTCTAAACACAACACCTCTGTGCCTTCACCTGATATCGCCGAAATACGGTAAGCCTTACCTTCCCATCCAAGTGCGTCAATAACACTCTGACAACGCTCTTCCAACTCATCTTCTGGCACCATGTCGGTTTTATTTAAAACCAACCAACGGTCACGCTCTGCCAAAGCAGGGCTGAACTGATGCAATTCGTTTACCGCAATAACCGCAGCTTCTGCCGGGGTAATTTCATCCCAAGGCGCCAAATCGACGATGTGCAACAAAATGCGGTTGCGCACCAAGTGCTTCAAGAAACGAATACCAAGACCTGCACCTTCAGATGCACCCTCGATAATTCCAGGAATATCGGCGATTACGAAGCTCTGGTGTTTCTTCACTTTTACCACACCAAGGTTCGGCACCAAGGTTGTAAAAGGATAATCAGCCACTTTTGGCTTAGCAGAAGAAACCGCACGAATAAACGTCGATTTACCTGCGTTAGGAAGACCAAGCAACCCTACATCGGCCAAGACTTTCATCTCTAGCTTCAGCGTACGCTCTTCACCTACCGTACCTTTCGTAGTCTGTCTTGGCGCACGGTTGGTACTTGATTTAAATCGAGTATTCCCCAGACCATGATGACCGCCTTGGGCCACTTTTAACTTTTGACCGTCACGAACAAGATCACCAAGCGTCTCGCCGGTATCATCATCAATAACCGTCGTACCAACAGGCACTTTAATTTCAAGATCAGGTCCTTTCGAGCCGGTCATATCTCGACCTTGACCACCCTCACCACTTTCAGCGATGTATTTTTTCGTAAAACGAAAATCGATCAAGGTGTTTAGCGCCTCATCAGCAACCAACACAACGCTGCCGCCATTACCGCCATCGCCGCCATCGGGACCACCTTTAGCGACAAATTTTTCACGCCAAAAGCTCAACGCTCCATTTCCACCTTTACCCGCTCTTACATAGATACTGGCTTCATCAACAAATTTCACAATAACACCTCTTCGGTGGATTATCAGAATCAACAAACCCTGATTATAGAATTCTTCCAAAAAAAAAGCCCCGCGTCGCGGAGCTTTTTTTAAGTTTTTAGTAAGCGATTAAGCAGCTACGACAGAAACTGTACGACGCTTCAACTTACCTTTCACTTCAAACTTCACTTGGCCTTCAACAACAGCGAACAAAGTGTGATCTTTACCAATTTGAACACCAACTCCAGGGTGGAACTGAGTACCACGCTGACGAACAAGGATGTTACCTGGGATCACAACTTGACCACCAAAACGTTTGACACCTAATCGTTTCGACTCGGAATCGCGACCGTTACGAGTACTACCACCCGCCTTTTTATGAGCCATGACTTACTCCTTAAATTTGAATAGTTAGCGCTTAGTTAATACCAGTTATTTTCACTTCCGTGAACCACTGACGATGACCCATACGCTTCATAGAATGCTTACGACGACGGAATTTCAAAATTTTCACTTTGTCTCCGCGACCATGAGCAACAACTTCAGCTGTTACTTTAGCGCCTTCTACAACTGGTGCACCAACTTTAACGTCGTCGCCGTTGCATACAAGAAGAACGTCATCGAATTGAATCGAACCGCCTTCTTCAACAGCTAATTTCTCAACCTTAAGGGTTTGGCCTTCTTCTACACGGTATTGCTTACCGCCAGTTTTGATCACTGCAAACATGTTCTTCTCCAATGAGATTTACCCGGCTACTGAAATTGAATTTGACCTACTTCTAGTGGCAATAAGTTCCTGACCGAATCGGACAAAAATCACTAACCATATGATAGGGAGCAAAATGTGGGTAAATCGGACGCGAGATTGTACAAAATCACACCACCCAATACAAGTGAAAAGCAATGTCTTTATACATTTTTCGTATTTTGGGTTGACCCTGACACAAGCCTTACCTAGCATGAGGCACACTTGCTGATCAGCTTGGGACTATTTAGCTTCGGAAATTGCATGCAACCTATACAAATACACGATGTTGTGGCCAATGAATTTGGCCAAGTGAATGACTATATTGTGTCACAACTTAGTAGTGACATCCCTCTAATCGAGCAAATCGGCTACTACATCATAAGCAATGGTGGAAAACGATTGCGACCTCTATTGGTGTTATTAGCAGCTAAAGCGAGCGCTGAACTAGATAAACCAAGACTAGATCAAACCATTCAAATGGCAACCATCATAGAGTTTATTCATACATCGACACTATTACATGACGATGTTGTTGATGAATCAGATATGCGCCGTGGAAAAAAAACGGCCAATGAAGAATGGGGCAATGCCCCGAGCGTTCTAGTTGGCGATTTCCTTTATTCTCGCGCCTTCCAAATTATGGTGGATGTCGGCAGCATGCAATGCATGAGCGTTCTTGCTAAAACAACCAATATTATTGCCGAAGGTGAAGTTCAGCAGCTCATTAACTGCGGCGACCCCGATACAACCGAAGAAAGCTATTTGAAAGTCATCCAATACAAAACAGCAAAACTGTTTGAAGGCGCCGCCCTTTGTGGTGCAATTATTGCAGGTGCGAACAAAGAATATCAAGAAGCTCTAAGACATTTTGGCATGTACGTTGGGACAGCTTTTCAGTTAATTGACGACGTAATGGATTACACCAGTACAGCTGAAGAAATGGGCAAAAGTGTTGGCGATGACCTTGCTGAAGGCAAACCCACCTTGCCGCTTATTTTCACTATGAAACATGGCCCTAAAGACGCAGTGGAGCGAGTCAAGCAAGCTATATTAACCGGTGGACTTGACCAGTTAGAGTCAATTATAAATGACGTGCAAAACTGCGGAGCCATTGAATACACTCAGCAAAAAGCACAAGAGCAAGCAGACCTAGCAATAAGATCTATTGCACCATTGCCAGAGTCTGACTATAAAAAGGCACTTGTCGCACTAGCCAACGCGTCAGTGAAGCGTCGCAACTAATCGAAGGTAAAACCCATCATACAAAAAAGCCAAACATTGTATTTAAACTGTGTTTGGCTTTTTCATTGACTTTCTCATGCTAATTTTTTCTCAACACATCCATTACTGCCTGAGCAGCCATAGTTGTATGTTGCTGCATGAAACAATGACCTCCGTCCACCTCAATCACCTTAATATTCGGATTCAGTTTTGCCGCTAGGCGGTAGGCCTCTTTGAAATAGTCAAAGGTATCTTTACCTTGAATAATGCAAGTAGGCACAGAAATATTAGCAATCGCGCTCCAGAGCCGCTTGGGATAACTCGAAAAGATCGCTGCCTCCATCCAAGATGGGCAACCTAATTTATAGCGCCCTTTTTCATCGTGCTTAATAGAAGAAGCGATATAATCCTCTAAGCAAGCAGGCTCCCAACCCTTAAATGTTCCTCGCTCAAAAAAGCTACTTTTCACTTGAGTAAGATTTTCCCATTGAGTGCGACGACGACGAGCCTGTTTTACCAAAGGAACCTGACTCTTTAAGCCTGTTAACTTAACACCGCGCATCATCCAAATTAAACGCGGAGGAAAAAGCGCAGGATCCAATAAAACCAAACGATCAAAAAGAGTTGGCGTTTGCGCACTCATTAACGCCGTCATACAGCCTCCAAAGCTGTGTCCGATGCCAATCAATTCTGTTTTCGGTAGTACCGATTGCTGCGCATTTAACGACTCAGCAAAACGAGCGGCAGTAATATTCCAACCAACAAACCGCTTTCCAGCCGTTGACTCACCATGACCTGCCGCATCTTGCATAATCAAATTGTAGCCTTCGAGCTTTTCCAAAAAGCACATGTAAGTCTTTACTGAAAAGCCATTACCATGCAGAAAATGAATTGTCGGTTGACTCTCTTCAATTTGCCCCAAGTATCCCTGAATATGACCATCGTCAAATTGATGCTGCCAAGCAGCTAGATTTATACTTCTTTTTGAACTCATAAAGGCACTCAAAACAACCAAGACATTACTAGAAGAAATATATTAACAGAAAAAATAATACTGAACGGTATTCGCAAATCGCTTAAAAACCTGTTTTTACAACTTCCATAGCCATTAAATTCTTGTAATAACGTAAAAATGATCACTTTTCATGCAGGTAATTTGGTTTTTTTCCGTTCAAACATTCATATTAGAGTTCCAAACCGATATAATCAGCTGGATTTTCTACTGCAAACTGGACCACGACAATCCGCCAGACTATTTTAAGTCATCGGCTGGATGTGGATATAGGACTATAATGACTACAGCTTCATCTTTTGAAAAAGACGAACTATTAAAATGCGGCCACGGTGAAATGTTTGGTGCAGGCAATGCCCAGCTTCCTGTCGGCAATATGCTTATGATGGATCGCATTACTCACATCTCGACTGAAGGCGGGGTATATGGCAAAGGCGAAATTATTGCTGAGCTAGACATCAATCCCGACCTATGGTTTTTCGAGTGTCACTTTCCTGGCGATCCAGTTATGCCTGGTTGCCTTGGCTTAGACGCGATGTGGCAGCTAGTAGGATTTTTTCTAGGTTGGAAAGGAAATAAAGGTCGCGGGCGAGCACTCGGTTCTGGCGAGGTGAAATTCACTGGACAAATCCTTCCAACAGCGAAAAAAGTTACCTTCCATATTAACCTTAAGCGTGTAATTGAACGTAAGTTAGTGATGGGGATTGCAGACGGAAGTGTTAAAGTTGATGGTCGTGAAATTTACACCGCAAAAGATTTGCGTGTAGGCTTATTCACTTCAACTGATAACTTCTAAAGATTAAGAATGAAAGAGGCACATTTATGCGTCGTGTAGTAGTAACAGGTCTTGGCATTGTCAGCTGCCTAGGTAATGACAAAGAGAGCGTTCTAAACTCCTTGCGCGAGGGCCAATCTGGTATTCGTTTCGCTGAAGATTACAAAGAACACGGCTTTCGTAGCCACGTTTGTGGTCGTATTGATTTAGATGCAGAAAGTATTGATCGTAAGATCCGCCGCTTCATGGGCGATGCCGCAACTTACGCTTACGTCTCTATGCAACAAGCTATTTTAGATTCAGGCTTAACAGAAGACCAAGTATCCAATATTCGCACAGGCCTAGTTGCAGGATCTGGTGGCGCATCAGCTAAAAATCTTGTTGATTCAGCAGATACACTTCGCGAGAAAGGTGTTAAACGTGTTGGACCATACCGAGTAACCCAAACTATGGGCAGCACGGTTTCTGCTTGTTTAGCAACCCCTTTTAAAATTAAAGGTGTTAACTATTCCATCACGTCTGCATGCTCTACCAGTGCCCACTGTATCGGTAATGCCATGGAGCTAATCCAACTTGGCAAACAAGATATCGTTTTTGCAGGTGGCGGCGAAGAAGAAAGCTGGACTCAAACTTGTATGTTTGACGCAATGGGCGCTCTATCTTCTAAGTACAATGAAACTCCTGAGAAGGCTTCTCGTGCTTACGATGCCAACCGTGATGGTTTTGTTATTGCTGGCGGTGGCGGTATGCTAGTTATAGAAGAACTAGAACACGCTAAAGCTCGTGGTGCAAAAATCTACGCTGAACTAGTAGGTTACGGTGCAACATCTGATGGCTACGATATGGTAGCCCCTTCTGGTGAGGGCGCAGTGCGCTGCATGCAGATGGCTATGAGCACAATTGATGGCGATATTGATTACATCAACACTCATGGCACAAGTACACCTGCTGGTGATATGAAAGAGCTACAAGCTGTCAACGAGACTTTCGGTGACAACATCCCATTGATTAGCTCTACAAAATCCCTTTCAGGTCACTCTTTGGGTGCTGCGGGTGTTCATGAAGCGATCTACTGCTTGCTAATGATGGAGAATAACTTCATCGCTGCGTCTGCAAACATTGATGAGCTTGATCCAGCCGCAGGAAACATTCCAGTGGTAACAACTCGTAAAGACAATGTAGATCTAAACATGATCATGTCTAATAGCTTTGGATTTGGTGGCACTAACGCCAGCTTAGTATTCAAAAAATACACAGCGTAAATAATCTTTAGCGACAAAAAAGCCGCATAAATGATGCGGCTTTTTTATGCTTTCAATTTGCCATGCAACCGAGCTAAAACAGAAAGTCATTTCCTTTCGGGAGTTTCGCCATTTCAGCTCGCATCCAAACATCCATTTCTTCATGTAATGCTGAGGTTTTCTTGCCCTCAGACTCAATAATAGGCCCAATAACAACACGGATAGATCCCGGAAACTTGCGCCAGCGCTTACCAGGCCAAGTATAACCAGCATTGTGTACCACAGGCAAAATAGGCACACCTGCAGATGTTGCTAACATAGCAGCGCCTTTGTTGAAGGCTTGCTCTTCATTAGGTGCGATTCGCGTGCCTTCAGGAAAAATCAGCACCGAACGGCCATCATCTAAACGCTCTTTACCCTGACTGATAATTTGCTTCAGAGCATTAGTACGCTGAGAGCGGTCAATTGCTATGGGCTGCACCATACGCAATCCCCAGCCAAAGAAAGGCACTGACAAAAGCTCTTTCTTTAAAACTGTTGAAACAGGTGCCATCAACACTTGCAGTACGTAGGTTTCCCATTCGCTCTGATGGTTTGCCACCAGCACAACAGGACGATTTTTGTTGATATGTTCTAAACCAACAATCTCAACTTTCACACCACAAAAAATACGAAAGACAAATAACAAACCTTTGTTATGTAGGTTCAAGACTGGCTGACGATAATTCTTTGGCAACAGAATCGTTGCAAAAGGCGCAAGAATACCAAATATAATGGTGGATACCGTATAGTAAATGGCGAATATTGTTGAGCCGATCCAAGATCTTAATGACGCCCACATGCTCATTGACAGCTTACTCCCCATGACTATTTATTCAGATATTTTTGCTGTTGCTGCAATGGATTTGCATACATTGCCAACACAGTTTCTTTTAAGTTTTCAGGACAACGCTCAAGATAACTTGAGAATGCACTATCGGTTGAAGGCAAGCCTTGCTGCAACGCAAGCGCAGCTTCATTGGTAGACTGAATAGCATAGTTAGTAATGATCTGACGATCTACTTCGGCTACAAATTCTTCAGGCGTTTCAAAACCATCTTTTATGACATCACCAAAAGTCACTACAACCTTGCCTTTCTGACCAACAATGCCATTTTTAATACTGTCGATGTCTTCAAACTCAGCTTTTTCATAATTACCTGTTGTTGATTTCTGATGCAGCTCACGGGCTTTATCAAAAGCACAAGGATCATATTCATAAGCAATTGAGACAGGTACAATTTTCAAGTTCGCCATGGCATCAGAGAAAGGTACTTTTTCTTTTTTCTGACTCATAAAGAACATTTTTATGATCGCAGGATCTGTCTGATCCAAGCCATCTTTCGCACGCCCTTCTTTTTGAGCTATCCAGATATTAGCTTGGTCTTTCGTCAATGATTCAGTGATATAAGCAGACAGTTGACCAAAAGCCGCCATCATTTCTCGAATACCATTTGCTGAGCGCTTCACAATAAAGCTTTTATTAAGGCGCATGAGATCAGACACAAAAGGTCGACGCAATAAATTGTCCCCTATAGCGATTCGCACCGTATTCAATTCTGCCAAATACAAGCCATAGTTAACAAAAGCTGGGTCCATGGCGATATCTCTATGATTCGACAAAAACAAATAGCCAACACCTTTTTCTAACTTTTCGATCCCTCGGTATTCAACATTCGTTGTCGTGGTTTTTATCATACGCTCCATGTAGCTTGCGACACGCATTTGGAACTCATGAACATTCGAAATATTAGTAATTTGACGTTTCAGCGCCAGCTTGACACAAAACGCCAATGGCACCTTAAGAAATTTAGGCCATTGAGCAAAGCGAAAACCAATAATAGTATTAATAAAATCTGGCATTTCGACCAGATTGTTCAACACCTCGGCGACCTCATCGTCGTTGTAGGGGCGTATATCGTGAAACTGATCCATTTAATTTTCCGTCAGTAAAAACTGTTTTGATTTTTATTATAAAAATATTTTTAAAGGCTTTGAATATCAAACCCTAACGCTTCTAGTTCCGCACGTTTTGACGTTGACGTTACCACAGCAACATTTTCGTTTTCTTTCGTTAGATAAGTCTTAGCGACTTGCTTCAACTGCTCAAGTGTTACCGCCAAGATCTTCGCGCGAAATGCTTCTCTATAGGCCAAACTACGACCGTGCAGATGCACATAGAAATCGCTTTGTGCTTCTCCTGCAGGAGAACCGGGTTTATCCATCGAACCAATCACACCCAAAATGGCTTCTTCTAGCGCATCATCAGTGTGTGCTTCATTTAGCATCCACTCAATTGAAGCATCAAAATCGGACAAGGTTTCAGTCAAACGAGGATCACGATAAGAGTAGAAGCGGAACGAGCCCGTGCTACCATCAAACGTCGCACCGCCACCGTAAGCACCGCCTTGCTCGCGAATCACACGATGTAAGAAACCATTACGTAAGAAGCCACCCAACACAGTCAAGGCAGCAACATCAGGATGTTCGCCAAATACCGTACGGAAGGCTTTACTGCAGAAACTCACCTGAGTTGATGTCAACCAAGCAACATTCACTTTCGAGTCAACTGGCGCCATAGAAAACTTAGTTTGCACACCGCCAGCAGACAAGTCGGCAAAAACAGCCTGAACCTCGTTCAATACACTTGCTTCATGCTGAGGCTCTGCCACCAATAAAAGCTGCTTGTTCGCTTGTAGTAATTTTTCATGCAAACGTTTAAAAATAGCCAAGACATTTTCGGCTGTTTTACTATCTGCTTTCATGGCATCGTCCAATGCAATAGCTGAACGAATGCCTGACATGCCACTCCATTTTTCTTGCTGCGCCGCAAGACCAGAAATCGCACTTGAAGCCGCCGTCATAGCAAGCGAGTGACCTTGACCAGTAATAGATTGTTCGCGACGAGCACGACGTTGAGCCACCAGCTCTTTCACTCGATTTGCTTCATCAAAGCGTACATTAAGCATAGTGTCTTTCAAAAGTTCGCTCATGGCTTTAACATTTGGCACCAAGGCTTTAGAGGACAAGATGAAGTAGCCATTTAGTTCTTGGCGATCTTCAATCGTAGCGCGAATCGAATTAGAAGCACCTAATCCACCACAAACTTGGGCTTGACGCTCCTGAACAACAAGGTAATCGTTTTCACCAATACCTAGCTCAGTCATCATTGAAGAAAACAAAGGCAAGTACTCGATTTCCTCTTCGTCTAGCTCTGGTAGATCAATCACCAACTGCTGATAAACCAAGCCATTTGTGCCTTGTGGGTAAAAAGTAATCGGTAAATTACCTGCCACTTTTTCATTTTCATATTCTGGCAAACGTGCAGGCACATCTTCTAAGCCAACTTTTGGCAAAATGCTCATGTCGTCAACTTGGGATTGACGCGTTTTCAAGGCCGCGCTGCGAGCAATGATCTGTTGCTTCTCGGCATCGGACAAGGCCGCTTTGATCTGACTCAATCGGTCTTTTTCCGCCTGATTACGACGCGCTTCAAGTGCATCATCAGGACTTAATGTTAGCGTTACTCTGTGCGCATTCGTTAGCAGCAAGTTTTTGATCAAGTTAGGAATATATTGCTGATCCTGAACTTTCTCACGCATTGCATTGATAACAGGATCAAGATCAAGCTGAGCGATCACATCACCCGCATGAACCGCGGTCGACAAGCCAGCCAAAATCAACTGCAAACCATAAGGGTAGCTGCCGCCGCCGACTTCACGCTGGCTCAATTCCAATTGGTGCAACATGGCATCAACCATATCTTGTGGCACGCCTTTTTCAGCAATGCTCTCTAGAGTCGACAAGACTAAAGCTTCAACTTTCGGTGCGTCTTCTCGTTTTACACCTTCCAATCCGCACATGAAGCTCATTTCTTTATTGCTGTCTTCAAGGCCACACATTGGCGATGGCGCACGACCAAGATCACTGTTTTCTAATACTCGTAATAAAGGCGATGCGCTGTTATCTAGCAAAACGCTAGACAGCAATTGCGCTTCGAACTGTTGATTTAGATCGGTACTTTCACCTAACAACCAACCGACAACCACGTGGCTGCCATCTTCTTTCACTTCATCTGCCGCGTAGCCTTCTTCCACTCGTACTGGCGAGAAATAACGCTTGGCGTTCGGCACACTAACTTGCTCTTCTAAGCGCTCAAAACGGCTTAGTACTTTCTCTTCGAATTCAGCTTGTAATGTTTCAGCTGGGATATCGCCAAACGTCATAAATACTGCATTCGAAGGATGGTAATGCGTGCGATAAAACGACAATAAATCTTGGTAAGATAAATCTGGGATATCCGTGGGCTCGCCACCGGAATTGAAATGATAGGTATTGTTTGGGAACAGATATTTAGTTAGCGTTTGCCACAACACCGACGTCGTTGAACTCATCGCACCTTTCATCTCATTGAATACAACGCCTTTGAACGTCAATTCTGACTCAGCATTATCTGGCTCGGCGAATTCTAAGCGATGACCTTCCTGAGAAAAATCCAATTCATCAAGACGCGAGAAAAACACTGCATCCAAATACACGCCTAAAAGGTTATGGAAGTCTTTCTTATTCTTACTGGCAAATGGATAAGCCGTCCAATCAGAAGACGTAAACGCGTTCATAAAGGTATTCAACGAACGACGAATCATCATGAAGAAAGGGTCACGCACAGGGAAACGCTCGGAACCACACAATACCGTGTGTTCAAGGATATGCGCGACGCCACAAGAATCCGTCGGAACGGTTTTTAGGCCGACTAAGAATACATTTTCGTCATTCTCAGACGCGATATGAAAATGTTTAGCTCCCGTGACTGTGTGCTCAAACTCTTGAACAGTAACATTCAGAGCATCGATAAACTCACTGCGAAGAAACGTAAACGCAGGATGGTGCGCGGTGCTATTTGCCATTCTCTACCTCGATAAAATTAGAATACGATAAATACAATGTTTTGGGGCAGCTTGGATACATTCAAGATAACATAAGTCCAAGACAGCAAAGTGGCGGAATTATAGCAAAAACATGGCTTTTACTGCACGAACTAACGTGAATACTCCCATCTAAGACGAAACAAAGCATTAACGCTTTTGATGTTTTTCCCAATCGTCCAAGCGTACTTTTTCCGTCTTTTTAAACAACACATACACAGCACCCAAACCACCATGGTGTCGCTGCGCGCTATGAAACGCCATAACAGCATCAAGCTCTCTCAACCATTTATTAATATGGCTTTTAATCATAGCTTGGCTATCAGGGTCTGGCGTGCGATCCCCTTTACCATGCACAACAATAGCGACTCGAATATCGTTACGCATGCAGTCATCAACAAATTGATACACCTGTTCTCGCGCTTGAGCCACGGTATGCCTATGCAGATCTAAACGTGCATCAATGCCATACTTACCTTGTCTCAGGCGCTTAAAAACACCGTCTTGCACGCCAGAGCGCTTATATTCGAGCACATCATTGGGCTCAACTTTTTCAACATAGTCTTGCGACAAATGATTTCTGTCCGCCTCTTTAGCGATCAACGCCGCCTTTTGGCGAGCTGAAAAGTCGACCTGAGGACCCTTCTTACCCAGATACACTTCGCTTTTTTTAAGTGGCTTAATACCCGCCACCTCTTGAGCGAACAAAGACGTTTCATCTTCGTCGTTCACAGCCTAAACCCTCTATGACTTACTCATCTTATTTAGCACACCACTATAGAACAATAAAGGCCCCTAAACAGGAGCCTTTACTTATTTCAACACAGACAGACCAAAGGTCCTACGCATTTCTTAGAACGGAATATCGTCGTCGAAATCGTCAAAGTTTGGCGCTTGTTGAGGCTTTGGCTCTGGCGCTGGTGCACGTTGAGGGGCTGGCTGTGGCGCACGTTGTTGTGGTGCTGCTTGAGCCGGAGCTTGCTGTGGTGCATTACCCCAGCTTCCAAAAGACTGTGGTGCTGCTTGTTGTGGAGCGGCCTGCTGAGGCGCTGCTTGATGTGCTGGCGCTTGGTAGCCACCTTGAAGTTGATTAAAGCCACCTTGAGGTGCATGCTGCTGTGGAGCCTGTTGCGCTGGCGCTTGGCCATATCCGCCTTGTTGAGGAGCAGACTGTTGTGGCGCACTGCCATAACCGCCGCCTTGACCACCTTGCATTGAGTCGTAACTACCGCCTTGCTGCCCAGCATTATCGCCACGGCCATCCAGCAATTGCATTTCGTTCGCTACGATTTCAGTCGTGTAGCGTTTGATGCCGTCTTTTTCCCACTCACGAGTACGCAATGAACCTTCTACGTAAACTTTAGAACCTTTCTTAATAAAATCGCCTGCGATTTGACCAAGACGGAAATTACCACGATCCATAAAAGCCACACGGTGCCATTCCGTACGCTCTTGCATTTGACCAGTTTGCTTGTCGCGCCAGCTTTCTGTTGTTGCTAAGTTAACGTTTGCAACCGCTGCACCAGATGGCATGAAACGCACTTCGGCATCGTTGCCTGCGTTACCAATCAAAATTACTTTGTTTATTCCACGTGCCATGACGTTCTTCTCCAACTAAAAGATAGAATAGTGTTTTACTTAAAGACGCACTTGCGGTGCCAGACGCACCAGAGCATCTTTGTCTAATATTTTTTTATCGACTTTCAGATAAGCGGTTTGCTCATCTTTAAAAATTTGCATACCTTCCACTCCTTGGATTTCTGCAAGTTGATCCGCCAACTTCGTTACTTCTTCATCTGTCATATTGGGCAGGCTAAACGCCAGACTACTTAACTGACGAGGTGCAGGCTGGATGGCACAAACAAGTGACCAAGCCAAAAACACCACGCCGACAACCCAAAAGACGCCACTGCTTGAATGATGCTGGAGCAGCCAACCGCCACCAACGCCACCCAAAAATGATCCCATAAATTGATGGGTAGAAAACACGCCCATCGCTGTGCCGCGATAACCAACTGGCGCTAACTTGCTAATAAGAGATGGCAACACAGCTTCCAGTGAGTTAAAGCCTACAAAATAAGCCCATAACAGCACCCCAAACACCCAAAGGTAAGGAGCCCATTGCAGCAATATCGAGCTTAAACCCAACAAAATCATCACGGCGATTAACACGCCTTTTGTCTTACCTTTTGATTCGGCAATAATCACCAATGGTAACATACCTGCGAAGGCAAAACCCATGATGGCTAAGTATAGCCAGCTATGTTGTGACAAGGGTAAATCAAACTGCTGAATCAACAAATTCGGCACGGTAACAAACAAAGCAGTTAGGCTCGCGTGCAACAACAAAACACTCACATTCAAGAACCGTAGTCTTGAATCTTTTAAGACCAAGCCTAACGCCAAAAGACTCGGTGTCGTATCGCGCCGAAAAGTGTGCTGGACGATATTCGGCACAGCAAAAATGATCAAGACTATTCCCAGTAAAGATAGAGCAAAGGATAGATAAAACAGACCTGAAAGCCCGACTAAGGCAAAAATCCAAGGCCCTAATACCAAAGACAGCATAAACGAGGCACCAATACTAATACCAACAATCGCCATGGCTTTAGTTCGATTTTGCTCTCTAGTTACATCACTCAATAGCGCCATCAAGGTACTGGCAATAGCACCAGCGCCCTGAACCGCGCGCCCAACAATCAATGTATTGATATCGCTCGCATTGGCACAGATCAAACTACCTACAGCAAACAATAGCAGCCCAATAACAATGACGCGTTTACGGCCAATTTTATCTGACCACATGCCCATCGGAATCTGTAAGCTCGCCTGAGTCAGACCATAAATACCGATAGCAGTACCAATCAACGCGGCGTCCGCTCCGGTCAACCCATCAGCGGCCACGCTGATGACAGGCATAATAAGGAATAAGCCTAACATTCTAAATAAATAGATCAGCGCTAAAGCAAGAACTGAACGACGTTCGAGTAGATCCATAAGGAGGTTTCAACCGTTTAACTTAGGTGGTTAAGAAAAAGATTGTCAATTTTACAAAAAATACCGTTGAAGCTCCATTTCAACTACTGTAAAAATAGACAGTTATTTAATTTACTGGCAGATTTCTTTCTGTTGATCGACTTCACATTGGAGAATCATGGATACCATTACCATACGCGGGGCCCGCACACACAATCTAAAAAATGTGGACCTAGACATCCCAAGAGACAAACTTGTGGTGATTACTGGCCTATCCGGCTCAGGTAAATCCTCTCTCGCTTTTGATACTTTGTACGCCGAAGGACAACGACGCTATGTAGAATCCCTTTCGACATACGCTAGACAATTTTTGTCCATGATGGAAAAGCCAGACATAGACCACATTGAAGGCCTTTCTCCTGCTATCTCTATCGAGCAAAAATCAACCTCTCACAACCCACGATCAACAGTCGGTACAATAACAGAAATCTACGATTATCTACGATTGTTATTTGCCCGTGCAGGACAACCTCGCTGCCCAGATCATGGAGAGCCACTAGAGGCGCAAACCATATCACAAATGGTCGATAAAGTTATATCGCTACCAGAAGAAACTAAGATGATGCTGCTTGCACCGATCGTCAAGGATCGAAAAGGTGAGCACTTACATACCATCAGTGACTTACTTTCAAAAGGCTTTATTCGCGCGCGAATCGATGGCATCGTCGTCGACCTAGATGATGCTCCAGCATTAGAAAAAAACAAGAAGCACACAATCGAAGTCGTCATTGACCGTTTTAAAGTTCGTTCTGATCTACAGCTTCGCTTGGCAGAATCCTTTGAAACATGCCTTGGTTTATCCGACGGGATCGCCAAAGTCATCAATATGGATGACGAGCAAGAAGAATACATTTTCTCTAGTAAATTCGCCTGTCCGGTTTGTGGTTACAGCTTAACGGAATTAGAGCCACGCCTTTTCTCCTTTAACAACCCAAACGGCGCTTGTCAGACATGTGACGGATTGGGCACTCATCAGATGTTTGATCCTGATCGAATCATTCAAGATGAAACTCTGACGCTTGCTGAAGGTGCAATCCGAGGCTGGGGTCGACGTAGTATTTTTTACTACCAGCAACTTAGTGCCTTGGCAAAACACTATGGCTTCGACATAGAATCGAAATATAAAGATATCCCTAGCGATTTCAAAAAACGCATCTTGCAAGGCTCAGGTAAAGACAAGATAGATTTCATCTACATCAATGAACGTGGCGATAAAATGACACGCTCTCATTCATTTGAAGGTGTCATCCCAAATTTACAACGTCGCTATCACGAAACAGAATCTGACAGCGTGCGTGATGACCTTTCACAGTACATCAGCATCCAACCTTGCCCAGACTGTCATGGCTCTCGACTCAATCGATCCGCTCGCAACGTCTTTATAGCTGAGCAAACATTGCCAGAAGTTGTGACCTATCCAATCGCTGAATGTTTGAAGTACTTTGAAACACTTGAACTTCCTGGGTCACGTGGAGAGATCGCCTCTAAAATTCTTAAAGAGATTCGTGACCGATTAACCTTCTTGGTAAACGTTGGCTTGGAATATCTGACACTCGACCGAAAAGCCGACTCGCTATCTGGAGGCGAGGCACAACGAATCCGACTTGCTAGTCAAATTGGTGCCGGTTTAGTAGGGGTTATGTATATCCTTGATGAGCCGTCTATTGGTTTGCATCAACGCGATAACGAAAGACTGATAGCAACACTGACCAGACTAAGAGACCTAGGCAATACTGTCATTGTCGTTGAACACGATGAAGACGCCATTCGTATCGCCGACTTTGTTGTCGACATTGGCCCTGGCGCCGGCATTCACGGTGGCGAAATTATCGCCAGCGGCACACCACAAGACATAATGGATTGCCCTGAATCCATTACAGGACAGTTTCTAACGGGCAAACGAAAAATTGAAATCCCAGCCATTCGCCATCAAGCCAAGGACAAACAATTCCTTAAGTTAATCGGCGCAACAGGCAACAATCTAAATACTGTTGACCTTAAGATCCCTGTCGGCGTAATGACTTGTATCACTGGCGTTTCTGGATCTGGTAAATCGACATTAATAAACGGTACTTTGTACCCACTTGCCGCTACAGCACTTAATGGCGCAACCACACTTAAAGCGGCACCCCATGAACGTATTGAAGGTTTAGATTTATTTGATAAGTGTGTGGATATCGATCAAAGCCCTATCGGTCGTACGCCAAGATCAAACCCTGCAACCTACACGGGTATTTTCACTCCGATGAGAGAGCTATTCTCAGCAACACAAGAATCTCGCTCACGAGGCTATAAACCAGGTCGATTCAGCTTTAACGTGAAAGGTGGACGCTGTGAAGCCTGCCAAGGTGATGGAGTAATCAAGGTAGAAATGCACTTTCTTCCAGATATCTACGTACCTTGTGATACCTGTAAAGGCAAACGCTACAATCGCGAGACGTTAGAGATCCATTACAAAGGCAAAAACATTCACCAATGTCTAGAAATGACGATTGAAGACGCTCGAGAGTTCTTTGATCCAGTCCCATCTATCGCAAGAAAACTACAGACTCTAATCGATGTTGGTTTGGGTTATATTCGGCTTGGACAAGCAGCCACAACGCTTTCTGGCGGCGAAGCACAACGAGTTAAATTAGCGAAAGAGCTGTCTAAACGTGACACAGGTACAACGCTATACATTCTTGATGAGCCGACAACAGGCCTGCACTTTGCCGATATAGAACAGCTACTAAAAGTTCTTCATCGCCTAAGAGATCATGGAAATACCGTCGTTGTTATTGAGCATAACCTTGATGTGATAAAAACCGCTGACTGGATCGTAGATTTAGGTCCCGAAGGTGGTAGCGGCGGAGGATACATAGTCGCTGAAGGTACACCTGAGGATATCGCTAAAGCAGAGAAGTCTCATACTGGGCGATTCTTAAAACAAATGCTTAACTAGTATTTCATAGATAAATAAAAACACCCGATGAATCTATACTTCATCGGGTGTTTTTTTGCGCCTAAATATCCGCTAAATTTTTAGCAAAAAAAAGCCGAGCTATTAGCTCGGCTTTTTATTACAAACTGATATTACTCAGCGGCTTCTGCAACTGGACGATCGACCAATTCAACATAAGCCATAGGTGCGTTGTCACCTGAGCGGAAGCCACATTTAAGAATGCGAACATAACCACCAGGACGAGCTTGGTAACGAGGACCAAGTTCAGTGAACAATTTACCTACTGCATCTTTGCTACGAGTACGAGCAAAGGCAAGGCGACGATTCGCAACAGAATCAACTTTCGCCAATGTTATCAACGGCTCAGCAACACGACGTAGTTCTTTAGCTTTCGGCAACGTAGTTTTAATAACTTCGTGTTCGAACAAAGAGGCAGCCATGTTTTTAAACATCGCTTTACGATGTGAGCTAGTACGGTTTAAGTGACGTCCACTCTTACGATGACGCATTTTACATTCCTTACCAAACTACGGTGGTCAGGGAACAATGACCTAGCGAGCTAGAACTTTGCTATCGTCTTTCAAACTAGCCGGTGGCCAATTCTCTAAACGCATTCCCAAAGACAAACCACGCTGTGCTAAAACATCTTTGATTTCAGTTAACGACTTCTTACCTAGGTTAGGCGTCTTAAGAAGCTCAACCTCAGTACGTTGAATCAAATCACCGATGTAATAAATGTTCTCTGCTTTTAAACAGTTAGCACTGCGAACGGTCAATTCAAGATCATCAACCGGGCGTAGCAAAATTGGATCAATCTCATCCTCTTCTTCTACAACAGGTGCTTCGCTCTCGCTTTCAAGGGCGACGAACACGGCAATTTGCTGTTGTAAAATAGTCGCTGCACGACGAATTGCTTCTTCAGGATCGATAGTACCATTAGATTCGATGTCTAAGACTAACTTATCTAAGTCTGTACGCTGCTCTACACGAGCATTATCGACACTGTACGCAACACGGCGAACAGGGCTGAATGAGGCATCCAGTTGCAAGCGACCGATTGGACGAGTCTCATCGTCGCCAGCAACACGAGCATCAGCAGGCTCATAACCACGGCCACGTGCGACTTTGATCTGCATAGTTAACTCAGCAGTGTCATCTAAGTGCGCAATAATGTGATCCGG
The DNA here is from genome assembly GCF_002806845.1 of Marinomonas sp. ef1. NCBI lineage: Bacteria > Pseudomonadati > Pseudomonadota > Gammaproteobacteria > Oceanospirillales > Oceanospirillaceae > Marinomonas > Marinomonas sp. ef1. The sequence goes on from NZ_NHTT01000018.1 coordinate 28,036, forward strand.
GTTAGCGATCTCTGCATCAGCAACCAACTGGATATCTCCAGCTGTTACGATACCAGGACCTTTTTTACTTAGAGTAAGAGTTGCTTCATCTTGCCCGTGTAGAGCGATCGCAACTCCTTTCAGGTTAAGAAGAATTTCAATTACATCTTCTTTAACCCCTTCGATTGCGCTGTATTCGTGTAATACACCGTCGATTTCAACTTCAACAATCGCACAACCTGGCATTGAAGAAAGCAGGATACGGCGCAGTGCGTTACCCAAAGTATGACCAAAACCACGTTCTAGCGGTTGCAGTGTAACTTTAGCGCGACAGTTGCCTAGTTCCTGAACTTCAATGTTGCGTGGGGTTAACAATTCGCTCACTGAACGCTGCATAGATCCACCTATTTCTTAATCCTAATCACCAACTTACTTAGAGTAAAGTTCGACAATTAGGTTCTCATTAATTTCAGCTGATAAATCGGCACGTTCTGGAAGTGCTTTGTAAGTAGCTTCCAGTTTAGTTGAATCAACTTCGATCCAATGGATCGGTGCACGACCTTTAGATAGCTCTAGTGCGCTTTGTACACGCAATTGCTTCTTAGCTTTTTCACGGATAGACACAACGTCACCAGCTTTAACTTGGTAAGACGGAATGTTAACCGTAGCGCCATTAACTAGAATACCTTTATGGCCTACTAGCTGACGAGCTTCTGCACGTGTAGAACCAAAACCTGCGCGATATACAACGTTATCTAAACGTGATTCCAAAAGTTGCAGAAGGTTTTCACCAGTAGCACCTTTAAGACGAGCAGCAGATTTATAGTAATTACGGAATTGTTTTTCAAGAATACCGTACATACGACGTACTTTTTGTTTCTCACGTAGTTGCAAGCCGTATTCAGAAAGGCGACCGCGACGTGCACCGTGCACACCTGGAACCGTTTCTACTTTACATTTCGACTCAAGAGCGCGTGAACCGCTCTTCAATTGCAAGTCGGTACCTTCACGACGAGACAACTTACAAGTTGGACCTATATAACGAGCCATGTATCTGTCTCCTCAATTAAACGCGACGTTTCTTAGGTGGACGGCAACCGTTGTGCGGAATTGGCGTCACATCTGTGATGTTATTGATACGCAAGCCCAATGCATTTAATGCACGAACTGCGGACTCACGACCAGGACCTGGGCCCTTAATCATTACGTCAACGTTTTTAAGGCCGAACTCTTGTGCGACAGTACCGGCACGTTCCGCTGCTACTTGAGCTGCGAAAGGAGTACTTTTACGAGATCCGCGAAAACCAGAACCACCTGCAGTAGCCCAAGACAAAGCATTGCCTTGGCGGTCAGTGATAGTCACGATCGTGTTATTAAATGACGCGTGTACATGAGCAACACCGTCGACGACCGTCTTTTTGACTTTTTTCTTGGTGTTGCGCGTAGCTGGCTTAGCCATATTGCACTTTCCTATTTAATGCTCAGCTCTAGCAAACTTAGTGGCTAGAGCGAAACGCGTTTAAATTACTTACGAATAGGCTTACGAGGGCCTTTTCGTGTACGAGCGTTCGTTTTGGTACGTTGACCACGAACTGGTAGGCTGCGGCGATGACGAATCCCGCGATTACAACCTAGGTCCATCAAACGTTTGATAGACATACTGACTTCACGACGTAAGTCACCCTCTACAGTATACTTAGCAACTTCGCCACGAAGTTCATCAAGGATATCATCACTTAATGAACCAATTTTCGCAGTTTCAGCAACACCCGTAGCAGCGCAAATAGCGCGAGAACGAGTGCGACCAATTCCGAAGATGTAAGTCAGAGAAATGACCGCATGTTTATTGTCAGGAATATTGACACCGGCTATACGAGCCATTCACTTTACTCCGTTGTTATTGATGATTATATGTTAATTCATCACTTTACTATCATGAGGGCGGCTGATTATGCCTATCTTTAGGCCATAAATCAACCACCCTTTCCCATCATCGAGCGAACTCGCTATTAACCTTGACGCTGTTTGTGACGAGGCTCAACGCAAATCACTCGAACTGAACCGTTACGACGAACGATTTTGCAGTTACGACAGATTTTCTTTACAGATGCACGTACTTTCATGTTCAACTCCAACCTACGCTTAACGCATTAGGCCATTTGGACCATAACCAGTCAGATTAGATTTCTTCATTAATGATTCGTATTGCTGACTCATCAAATGACTTTGAACTTGCGACATAAAGTCCATGACAACTACCACTACGATTAACATAGAAGTACCGCCAAAGTAGAATGGAACATTCCACGCAACAACAAAGAACTGAGGCATCAGAGACACTAGAGTGATGTATAAAGCACCAAACAGTGTCAAACGAGTCATTACACCGTCAATATATCGAGCTGTATGATCGCCTGGACGAATACCCGGCAAAAAAGCACCGGATTTTTTCAAGTTATCTGCCACATCTTTAGGGTTGAACACTAGCGCCGTATAGAAGAAGCAAAAGAATACAATTGCTATCGCAAACAACAGCACATAGAGCGGTTGCCCAGGAGCTAGAGCCAAAGAGATATTTTGCAACCATTCCATTCCTTCACCTTGACCGAACCATTGGCCAATCGAAGCTGGGAACAAAAGGATACTTGAAGCGAAAATAGGTGGAATTACACCAGCCATATTCACTTTAAGAGGCAAATGACTCTTTTGTGCAGCAAATACTTTTTTGCCTTGCTGACGCTTAGCATAATTAACCGTTATACGACGTTGACCGCGTTCGATGAAAACAACGAATGCGATAGTCGCAATGGCTAATATACCAATTAGCAACAAAGCTAAAATATTGATATCGCCTTGACGAGCCGACTCAAACGAACGACCTAAAGCAGATGGCAAGCCTGCAACGATACCAGCAAAGATAAGAATGGATATACCATTACCAATCCCTTTTTCAGTAACTTGCTCACCTAACCACATCAAGAAAACAGTACCAGCAACAAGAGTCACAACTGCAACAGCATAGAATTCCATGCCATTACTGAACGAGATCCCTTGACTTGCCAAACCAACCGCCATACTAGCAGATTGGACAAGAGCAAGAAGCACTGTACCGTAACGAGTGTACTGAGTAATCTTGCGACGACCCGCCTCACCCTCTTTCTTTAGCTGCTCTAGCTGCGGGCTCACAACCGTCAATAACTGCATAATAATAGAGGCAGAAATATAGGGCAAAATCCCAAGCGCAAAAATACTCATGCGCTCAAGCGCGCCCCCTGAGAATACGTTAAATAAACTCAGAATAGTGCCTTCATTTTGATCAAACAACGCAGACAATCTGTCAGGATTAATACCTGGAACAGGAATGTGTGCACCGATTCGGTATACAATAATTGCTAGAAATACGAAACGAATACGAGACCAAAGCTCGCTTAATCCGTTTTGCATACCAGCTGGTAGTGAGCCACGCTTTGCCATTTATTCCTCGACTTTTCCGCCAGCTGCTTCAATAGCGGCACGAGCACCTTTAGTCACCTTAAGACCACGAACTGTGATAGCTTTGTCGATTGAACCAGACAAAATCACACGAGCAGTCTTAATTTGATGACCAAGAATGTCGGCGCTTTTAAGAGCAGCCAAATCTACAACTTCAGCATTTACAGCAGCAAGCTCGTTTAAACGAACTTCAGCAACATACTTTGCCTGACGTGAAGTAAAACCGAATTTTGGCAGACGACGCTGCAAAGGCATTTGACCACCTTCAAAACCAGGTTTTACTGAGCCACCAGAACGAGACTTAAGACCTTTATGGCCACGTCCGCCAGTTTTACCCAAGCCGCTACCAATGCCGCGACCAACACGTTTAGGAGCATGTTTGCTACCTTCGCCAGGACGAAGTGTATTTAAGAACATGTTATTCCCCTACCACTTTAACCATATAATAAACTTTATTAACCATGCCACGTACAGAAGGAGTATCTTCCAACTCACGTGTTTGGCCAACTTTACGCAAACCCAAGCCTTTAACAGTTTCACGGTGCTTTGGAAGACGACCGATCGGGCTGCGGGTTAGTTGAACTGTGATGGTATTATTCGCCATGACACATTACCCCAAAATTTGATCGACTGACTTACCGCGTTTTGCCGCGATTTGTTCAGGTGCTTTCATATCCTGCAAACCTTTAATCGTAGCACGAACTACGTTTACTGGGTTTGTAGAGCCGTAACATTTCGCCAAAACGTTATGAACGCCAACGATTTCTAGAACCGCACGCATTGCACCACCGGCGATAACACCAGTACCTGGAGACGCTGGTTGCATAAACACTTTAGATGCTCCGTGACTTGCTTTAATAGGATACTGAAGGGTATCACCATCAAGTCTTACAGAAACCATGTTACGACGAGCTTGTTCCATTGCTTTTTGAATAGCTTGAGGAACTTCACGCGCTTTACCACGACCAAAGCCAACTTTACCATTACCGTCACCAACAACTGTTAAAGCTGTAAAAGAGAAGATACGACCACCCTTTACAACTTTAGCAACGCGGTTTACTTGAACCAGCTTCTCTTGGAGATCGCTAGTTTGTTGATCATTAACTGCCATTTGCTACCCCTTAAAACTCTAGACCGGCTTCACGTGCAGCGTCAGCAAGAACTTGAACGCGACCATGGTATTTAAAGCCAGAACGGTCAAAAGCGACCGAAGTGACGCCTGCTGCTTTAGCGCGCGTAGCAATCAAAGTACCGACTTCTTTAGCCGCTACTTTATTACCAGTCGCCGAGCCACGAAGAGCTTCTTCAAGAGTAGAAGCACTAGCTAGCACTTTACTACCACAAGGAGAAATCACTTGAGCATACATATGGCGTGGTGTGCGATGTACAGTAAGACGATTCGCACCTAAGTCACGAATATGCAAGCGAGCACGACGTGCACGACGAATCCGAGATTGTTTTTTAGTGTTCATGAATGCCTACCTACTTCTTCTTAGCTTCTTTACGACGAATTACTTCGTCAGAATAGCGAACACCTTTGCCTTTATATGGCTCTGGCGGACGGAAACCGCGAACTTCTGCAGCGACTTGACCAACGGCTTGTTTATCAATGCCACGGATCACAATTTCTGTTTGAGAAGCACATTCAGCTGTTACGCCTTCAGGAAGTTCGTAATCTACTGGGTGAGAAAAACCCAGAGACAGGTTAAGTACATTGCCTTTAAGCGCAGCACGGTAACCAACACCTTGAAGAAACAATCTTTTCTCAAAACCTTGACTAACACCAACAACCATGTTGTTAACCAAAGCACGAGTTGTACCAGCTAAGGCACGGCTTTGTTTTGCACCATCGCGCGCAGCGAAGGTAATAACATTTTCTTCTTTAGACACTTGTACGCTTGTGTGAATATTAAACTCTAAAGAACCTTTACCGCCTTTAACAACGACAGTTTGTCCATTTAGGGTTAAATCTACACCACTAGGAAGCGTCACGGGACTATTAGCAACTCGAGACATACTAACTCCTAGAATACTGTGCAGATTACTTCGCCACCGATACCAGCAGCACGAGCTGCACGGTCTGTCATCACACCTTTAGAGGTAGAGATGATTGCAACACCAAGGCCAGCTTCTACTTTTGGTAGAGCACTAGTGCCTTTGTATTGACGCAAACTTGGGCGAGATGCGCGTTTGATTTGTTCGATAACTGGCTTACCTTCGTAGTATTTCAACTCGATAGTAAGCGTCGGTTTTATTGCTTCGTCTACAGAAAAGTTACCTACGTAACCTTCTTCGCGTAGAACAGCAGCAATAGATGTCTTCATTTTTGATGAAGGCATGCTCACAGAGGTCTTTGCAGCCATCTGTGCATTACGAATACGTGTAAACATATCCGCAAGGGTATCTTGCATACTCATTTAAGAGCTCCTAATTTAAAAACCATTGTGCAGCAAATAGAGCTCGCGCATAGTACACAGCAGCGAGCAGAATGTCCAGTATTTAGACACTCCACTCACTGCCATGTATTATGATCGCGCTCTACTTGCTTACCAACTAGCTTTCTTCAAGCCAGGTACGTCGCCACGCATCGCTGCTTCACGCAGTTTGATACGAGACAGACCGAAGCGACGGTATACACCGTGCGGACGACCTGTAATTTGGCAACGGTTACGTTGGCGTGAAGAAGATGAATCGCGTGGAAGCGCTTGTAATTTAAGCGTTGCATCCCACTTTTCATCGTCCGATGCATTAACGTCGCTAATGATCGCTTTTAGAGCCGCACGCTTTTCAGCGAATTTAGCTACTAATTTGGTACGTTTTGCTTCGCGCTGAATCATTGATACTTTAGCCATGATTCCTACCTCTTATTTCTTGAAAGGGAAACTAAAGGCTGCTAGCAAAGCACGACCTTCTTCATCGGTACGAGCAGTCGTTGTAATGGTAATATCCATACCACGTACACGATCCACTTTATCGTAATCGATCTCTGGGAAGATGATTTGCTCTTTAACACCCATACTGTAGTTACCACGACCGTCGAAAGACTTAGGATTAAGTCCACGGAAGTCACGGATACGTGGAATGGCAACATCTACCAAACGATCGAAGAAATCCCACATACGCTCGCCACGCAGAGTAACTTTACAACCGATCGGGTAACCGTCACGGATTTTAAAGCCTGCTACAGATTTACGAGCCTTAGTCACTACAACTTTCTGGCCGCTAAGTGCTTCAAGATCATTTACCGCATGCTCAAGAAGTTTCTTGTCTGCGATAGCTTCACCAACACCCATATTTAAAGTGATTTTAGTGATTTTAGGCACTTCCATCACGTTTTTGTAGCTAAACTCTTCTGTAAGTTTTGCTACAACTTGATCTTTATAAACTTGCTTAAGTCTCGCCATGGCTATAATTCTCGCTCTTAGGCGTCGATCGCTTCACTATTTGATTTAAAAACACGTACTTTCGTACCGTCTTCGTTCAATTTAAAGCCGACGCGATCCGCTTTACCCGTAGCACTATTATAAATGGCTACATTGGAAACCTGGATAGGTGCTTCTTGTTCAACGATACCACCAGTTGAACCCTTCATAGGGTTTGGTTTCTCGTGTTTCTTAACAGTATTAACGCCAGAAACTAGAACTCGGTTTTCGCCTACTACTTTAACAACTTTACCGCGTTTGCCTTTATCTTTCCCAGCAATCACGATAACTTCGTCGTTACGTTTGATTTTACGCATAATGTCCCCTCTCCCTCTTACAGCACTTCAGGCGCAAGAGAAACAATTTTCATGAACTGCTCAGTACGCAATTCACGTGTTACAGGGCCAAAGATACGAGTACCAATAGGCTGCCCTGAAGCATTCAATAGAACCGCTGAGTTTACATCAAAACGGATCACTGAACCATCAGAACGACGAACACCTTTTCTAGTTCTAACGACAACTGCGTTAAGAACCTGCCCTTTTTTAACACGACCACGTGGGATCGCTTCTTTCACTGTGACCTTAATAATGTCACCGATAGCAGCATAACGACGATGTGAGCCACCCAGTACTTTAATACACTGAACACGCTTTGCGCCGCTGTTATCTGCAACATCAAGCATCGATTCTGTTTGAATCATTACTGCTCTCCAATCAAATTAGATAACAAGTCTCACGAAGGAAGGAGCAGCTTATACAGCTGCTGCTTTCTCTACAACTTGAACCAGTTTCCAAGTCTTAGACTTAGAGTAAGGACGTGTTTCTACGACCTTAACTAAATCACCGATTTGGCACTCATTGTTTTCATCGTGAGCGTGTAGTTTAGTTGAACGACGTATAAACTTACCGTATAAAGGGTGTTTTTCTGTACGCTCAACTAGTACCGTGATGGTTTTATCCATCTTATCGCTTACTACTTTACCAGTAGCTATACGCGCTTTTGTTTCTGCCATCTTAGTTACCTGCCTTATCATTTAGCACGGTTTTAACACGTGCGATATTGCGGCGAACTTGCGAGAGCAAATGAGTTTGCGCTAACTGACCAGTGGCTTTCTGCATGCGCAGAGTAAATTGCTCACGTAGCAGTTCAATCAAGGTCGCTTGTAGCTCAGCTACAGACTTTTCTTGCATTTCTTTTGCTTTCATCTACATCACCGTACGCGTTACGAAAGTTGTGGACAGAGGAAGCTTAGCAGCAGCCAACGCGAACGCTTCGCGTGCTAACTGTTCTGAAACGCCCTCAACTTCATAAAGCATCTTGCCAGGTTGAATCTGTGCAACCCAGTATTCTACGCTACCCTTACCTTTACCCTGACGAACCTCAAGAGGTTTCTGAGTAATCGGCTTATCAGGGAACACACGAATCCAGATTCTGCCGCCACGCTTGATGTGACGAGTCATTGCACGACGCGCCGCTTCAATTTGACGAGCTGTAAGACGACCACGTTCTGTGGACTTCAATCCGAATTCACCAAAGCTAACTTGGTTTCCGCGAAGAGCAAGACCGCGGTTACGGCCTTTCTGCATTTTGCGGAACTTAGTACGTTTCGGTTGTAACATGACTTACCCCCTACTTAGACTTCTTCTTTTGTGCGCCTTTATCAGCTCGCACTTGTTCAATACCGCCCAAGATTTCGCCTTTGAAGATCCACACTTTTACGCCAATGATGCCGTAAGTTGTAGCAGCTTCATAAGTAGCGTAGTCAATGTCAGCGCGTAGAGTGTGCAGAGGCACACGGCCTTCACGGTACCACTCAGCACGTGCAATTTCTGCACCGCCTAAACGACCACTTACCTGAACCTTGATACCTTTCGCGCCTGCACGCATAGCATTTTGTACTGCGCGCTTCATAGCACGACGGAACATTACGCGACGCTCAAGTTGGCTAGCAATATTTTGCGCAACCAATTTAGCATCCATTTCAGGCTTGCGAATTTCTTCGATGTTGATGTGGACAGGTACGCCCATCATTTCAGAAACTGCATTACGTAGTTTCTCAACATCTTCGCCTTTCTTACCAATCACGATACCCGGACGGGCAGTGTGAATTGTAATACGAGCTGTCTGAGCAGGACGCTGAATCTCGATACGAGAAACAGAAGCCTGGACCAATTTTTTCTCCAGGAACGCACGAACCTGAAGATCGTTTAATAACAGCTTAGAGTAGTTTTGGTTATTCGCATACCAAGTAGAAGTATGATCTTTAACTATCCCTAGGCGTATACCAGTTGGATGAACCTTCTGACCCATTGGGTTTCTCCTAATTAGTCAGCGACTTTAACTGTGATATGGCAACCGCGTTTTAGAATACGGTCAGCACGGCCTTTGGCACGTGGCATAATACGCTTCAGAGTCATAGCCTCATCAACGTAAGCCGTAGACACTCGCAAGTCATCTACATCAGCACCTTCGTTATGCTCAGCGTTAGCTATAGCAGACTCTAGTACCTTCTTAACAATTACTGCCGCCTTCTTAGGACTGAACGTTAAAATGTTCAGTGCTTCGCTAACAGATTTGCCGCGGATTTGATCTACAACCAAACGGGCCTTCTGCGCTGAGAGGCGAGCACCCTTCAATGAAGCTTTTACTTCACTCATGTTAATACCCCTTATTACCGTTTGGCTTTCTTGTCCGCAGCATGACCACGATATGTACGGGTCGGAGCGAACTCACCCAATTTATGACCGACCATATCTTCAGTTACTAGAACTGGAACATGCTGGCGACCATTATGGACAGCGATAGTCAACCCTACAAAATCAGGGAAGATAGTAGAACGGCGTGACCAAGTTTTAATTGGACGACGATCATTTTTCTCTACCGCAGCCTCTACCTTTTTCAACAAATGAAGGTCGATAAAAGGACCTTTTTTTAGTGAACGTGGCACAGTCGTTTCCTCTTATTACTTAGTACGGCGACGTACAATAAGTTTGTCAGTACGCTTGTTGCTGCGTGTTTTGTAACCTTTAGTAGGCACACCCCATGGCGTAACTGGGTGACGACCACCTTTGCTACGACCTTCACCACCACCATGTGGGTGATCCACTGGGTTCATCGCCGCACCGCGAACGGTAGGACGAACACCACGCCAACGCGTAGCACCAGCTTTACCAAGAACTCGCAAGCTATGCTCAGAGTTTGATACTTCACCTAAAGTAGCGCGACATTCCGTCAATACTTTACGCATCTCACCTGAACGTAGGCGAAGGGTAACGTAACGACCTTCACGAGCAACTAGCTGAGCAGAAGCACCAGCGGAACGTGCAACTTGCGCACCTTTACCTGGCTTAAGCTCGACACAGTGTACGGTACTACCAACTGGAATGTTTTGCAGAGGCAAAGTATTACCAGCTTTGATAGGCGCATCTGCACCACTAAAAACGATATTGCCAGCGACCATACCTTTGGAAGCGATAATGTAACGACGCTCACCATCAGCATATCTAATCAATGCAATATTTGCAGAACGGTTTGGATCATATTCCAAACGCTCAACTACCGCAGAAATTCCATCTTTATTACGACGAAAATCAACCATACGGTAATGCTGCTTATGACCACCACCTACGTGACGCGTAGTGATGCGTCCGTTATTGTTACGTCCACCAGATTTGCTTTTTGTGTCTAGCAAAGGTGCATATGGTGCGCCTTTGTGCAAATCGTTGTTGGTAACTTTAACAACGTGACGACGGCCTGCAGACGTTGGCTTACTTTTAACAACAGCCATTGACCTATCTCCCCTTATTCAGCGACCATGAAATCAATGTCTTGACCTTCAGCTAAACGCACATACGCTTTTTTCACGTCTTTACGCTTACCTAGACCACGAACTGTACGCTTTGTTTTACCTTTATGGTTCAACGTGCGAACAGACTCAACTTTGACTTCAAAAAGCGCTTCGATAGCTTGTTTGATTTCAGGTTTCGTTGCATCACCAGTTACACGAAAAACATATTGACCATTGCCTTCGGCTACGATCGTTGCTTTTTCGGAAATGTGTGGACCCAACAGAACTTTATAAATACGTTCGCCGATCATGCTAGTGCCTCCTCAACTTGTTTCAGAGCACCAACTGTCACCAACACTTTGTCGTAAGCAATCAAGCTAACAGGGTCGATAGACGCTGCATCACGTACATCTACGTTAGGAATGTTGCGAGCCGCTAAGAATAAATTGTCATCCAAATTATGGGAAACAATCAAAGCGTTCTCAATATTCAATTCTGCCATTTTTGCTATGAAGAGCTTAGTTTTTGGAGCTTCCAATTTAAGATCTTCAACAACAACAAGACGGTCTTGACGTACAAGCTCAGACCAGATGGTGCGCATTGCTGCACGGTACATCTTCTTGTTCACTTTCTGAGAGTGATCTTGTGGTTTCGCAGCGAAAGTAACACCACCTGAGCGCCATAAAGGGCTACGGATAGTACCTGCGCGCGCACGACCAGAACCTTTTTGTTTCCAAGGTTTGCGTCCACCACCCGCCACTTCAGAGCGTGTTTTTTGTGCACGTGAGCCTTGACGAGCGCCAGCCAAGTAAGATGTAACTACTTGGTGAACCAACGCTTCGTTATATTCACGAGCAAAGGCTACATCAGAAACTTCTACAGTTCCTTCCGCGCCTGTTAGATTCAAGTTCATTGTCTACCCCTCTTAGCGAGCTTTAACAGCTGATTGAAGAATAACATCACCATTTACTGCACCAGGTACGGCACCTTTCACTAGGATAAGGTTACGTTCTGTGTCTACACGAACCACTTCTAGTGATTGAGTAGTTACTTGTGCAGCACCCATATGGCCAGCCATCTTCTTGCCTTTCCAAACACGACCAGGTGTTTGACATTGGCCGATAGAACCAGGTGCACGGTGAGACAACGAGTTACCATGAGTAGCGTCTTGCATACTAAAATTATGACGCTTGATGGCACCTTGAAACCCTTTACCCTTTGATTGACCAGTTACATCAACCATTTGGATAGATTCGAAATCAGCAACAGTCAGCTCATCACCAACATTGATTTCTTTTTCGTCACCTGCCAGGCGGAACTCCCACAAACCACGACCTGCTTCAACATTCGCTTTTGCATAATGACCCGCAGCAGCTTTGTTAACGCGGCTCGAACGGCGAGAACCTACAGTAACTTGAATAGCTTGGTAGCCATCAGTTTCTGCTGTTTTCACCTGAGTAACGCGGTTCGGTTCAACCTCGATGACGGTTACTGGCACGGATACACCATCTTCAGTGAAGATACGTGTCATACCGGCTTTGCGTCCGACTAATTGAATAGCCATTTTTTACCTCACTTGCCAGTTGTGTATGGGGCTATCACCCGCTACGGCTGATCATTCCAGATCATTCCACTATTGTGCATATAGCCGACTGATAACCAGCCGGTTGTCGCACCCCAAACCTTGAGTTATTAACCCAAAGAAATTTGTACTTCCACGCCTGCCGCAAGATCTAGTTTCATTAGAGCATCAACAGTTTTTTCTGTTGGCTCAACGATATCTAGAACACGTTTGTGTGTACGGATTTCATACTGATCACGCGCATCTTTGTTTACGTGTGGAGAAATCAATACTGTATAACGCTCTTTGCGAGTAGGAAGTGGAATCGGTCCACGCACTTGCGCACCTGTACGTTTCGCTGTGTCCACAATTTCTTGTGTTGAAGCATCGATCAGACGATGATCAAACGCTTTCAGACGAATACGGATTTTTTGGCTTTGCATTTCCAACTCCAAATACAATGTTTTAATGACTTAACTGTACATTTATTAAGCCACAATCCTTTTTTAAGGACGGCGAATATTAGCCATTCAAAAACTGGTTGTCAAGTAACCAATTTCTGAACAAACAAAATAAACCATAAAATAAAAAGGCCACCCGATATGCGGGTGGCCTTTTCTAAATCAAAGTAAGCAGATATTAATATCTAATTACTTAAGGATTTTAGCTACAACACCAGCACCAACTGTACGACCACCTTCACGGATCGCGAAACGTAGACCTTCGTTCATCGCGATTGGGTGAATTAGCTCAACAGTCATTTGAATGTTATCACCAGGCATAACCATTTCTACGCCTTCAGGTAGAGAACATGCACCAGTTACGTCAGTTGTACGGAAGTAGAACTGTGGACGGTAACCTTTGAAGAATGGAGTGTGACGACCACCTTCATCTTTACCCAATACGTAAACTTCTGCTTCAAACTCAGTGTGAGGAGTGATTGAACCAGGCTTAGCCAATACTTGGCCACGCTGCACATCTTCACGCTTAGTACCACGTAGAAGAATACCACAGTTCTCACCAGCACGACCTTCGTCTAGAAGCTTACGGAACATCTCTACACCAGTACAAGTTGTTTTAGTAGTATCAACGATACCAACGATCTCAACTTCTTCTTGGATTTTGATGATACCACGCTCAACACGACCAGTAACAACAGTACCACGACCCTGGATAGAGAACACATCCTCGATAGGCATCAAGAATGCACCATCAATAGCACGCTCTGGCTCAGGAATGTAAGAATCTAGTGTTTCAACTAGTTTACGTACTGCAGTAGTACCCATTTCGTTGTCGTCTTCGCCTTTCAACGCCATTAGCGCAGAACCTGGGATGATTGGAGTGTCATCACCTGGGAAGTCGTATTCAGAAAGAAGGTCACGCAATTCCATCTCAACCAATTCTAGCATTTCAGCGTATTCTTCAGAATCCGCACCACCACAGTCTTCAGCCAACAAGTCAGACTTGTTCAAGAAAACAACGATGTAAGGAACACCTACTTGACGAGAAAGAAGGATGTGCTCACGAGTCTGAGGCATAGGACCATCAGTCGCACCACAAACTAGGATTGCGCCGTCCATTTGAGCAGCACCAGTGATCATGTTTTTAACATAATCGGCGTGTCCAGGACAATCTACGTGTGCGTAGTGACGCACTGGAGAATCATACTCTACGTGAGAAGTAGAGATAGTGATACCACGCTCGCGCTCTTCTGGAGCATTGTCGATACCATCAAAAGCAACAGCTGTACCGCCGTACACTTCTGCACATACGCGAGTCAATGCTGCAGTTAGAGTTGTTTTACCGTGGTCAACGTGACCGATAGTGCCAACGTTAACGTGTGGTTTATTACGTTCAAATTTACTCTTTGCCATGATACATACACCTTAAGAATTAGTAAGTATGATGATTAATCTTCATTTTTGATGATCGCGTCTGCCACACTAGCCGGTGCTTCAGCGTATTTCTCAAACTCCATTGCATAACTTGCACGCCCTTGCGACAAGCTACGCACATCAGTTGCATATCCGAACATCTCCCCAAGAGGAACTTCAGCACGAATAATTTTCCCTGACGGGGAATCGTCCATCCCCTGAACAACACCACGACGACGATTCAGGTCACCCATCACATCACCCATGTATTCTTCAGGGGTTACAACTTCCACTTTCATTACAGGTTCAAGAACGCAAGGATCAGCATCAGCCGCTCCCTTTCTTAACCCCTGAGAAGCTGCAATTTTAAAGGCCATTTCATTAGAGTCAACATCATGGAATGAACCATCGATCAGTACAACCTTGATACCCAACAATGGATAGCCAGCGATTACACCGTTCTTCATTTGCTCTGAAACACCCTTTTCTACTGCAGGGATGTATTCTTTAGGAATAGCACCACCAACAATCTCGTTAACAAATTCAAGCCCATCTTTATCAGTAGGGATTAACTTCATTACGACGTGACCGTATTGACCACGACCACCGGATTGACGCACAAATTTGTGATTAACCACCACTTCTTTGCGAATTTTCTCCCGATAGGAAACCTGAGGCTTACCAATGTTCGCCTCCACCTTAAACTCGCGACGCATACGATCAACAAGTATATCAAGGTGCAGCTCGCCCATACCGGAAATAATTGTTTGACCCGTCTCTTCATGCGTTTCCACTCGAAAAGAAGGATCTTCTTGCGCTAATTTACCCAGCGCAACGCCCATTTTATCTTGATCAGCTTGAGATTTAGGCTCAACAGCTACAGATATAACAGGCTCTGGAAACTCCATACGCTCAAGCACAACAACATTATTCATATCACAAAGCGTATCACCCGTAGTTACGTATTTCATACCCACGATAGCAGCAATATCACCCGCCAATACTTCTTTGATTTCTTCGCGATTATTAGCATGCATCTGAACCATTCGACCAATACGCTCACGCTTCTGCTTAACAGAATTGTAAACCGCATCTCCTGAACGCAACACTCCAGAATACACTCGAATAAATGTTAATGTACCAACAAATGGGTCTGTCGCTATCTTAAAAGCCAACGATGAAAACGGATCATCATCATTAGCAATTCGTGTTACAACAGTCTCACCATCTTCAAGCGTACCTTCAATCGCTTTTACTTCAAGCGGTGAAGGCAAATATTCAACAACAGCATCCAAAACAGCCTGAACGCCTTTATTTTTAAAGGCTGAACCGCACGTCACCAAGACAATTTCATTGGATAGCGTACGAATTCGCAGACCACTTTTTATCTCATCAACAGATAACTCACCCTCTTCAAGGTATTTATCCATCAATTCATCATTTGCCTCAGCTGCTGCCTCAACCATGTGCTCACGCCACTCTAGAGCATCATCAAGCAAGTCATCAGGAATATCCTCTAAAGAGAAAGTCATCCCATGATCTTCTTCACTCCACACTATAGTCTTCATCAAAACCAAATCGATCACACCTCTGAAATCTTCTTCAGTGCCGACATTGATCTGTATTGGAACAGCATTAGCCCCAAGACGAGTTTTTAACTGACGAACAACAGAAAAGAAATCAGCCCCAGTACGATCCATCTTATTGACGAAAACCATACGTGGAACTTCATACTTGTTTGCTTGACGCCAAACCGTCTCAGTTTGAGGCTGCACACCCGAAGAACCACAAAGCACAACAACAGCACCATCTAACACACGTAAAGAACGTTCTACTTCAATAGTAAAATCTACGTGCCCAGGTGTGTCTATAATATTGACACGGTGCTCTTCAAACTGCTTGTTCATTCCACTCCAGAAGCATGTTGTTGCTGCTGAAGTTATCGTGATACCACGCTCTTGCTCTTGCTCCATCCAATCCATTGTTGCTGCACCATCATGCACTTCACCAATTTTATGAGACAGACCTGTATAGAAAAGAACGCGCTCAGTTGTCGTCGTCTTACCTGCATCAACATGCGCACAAATACCGATATTACGGTAGCGGTTGATAGGTGTTTTACGTGCCACTGTGTATCCTTCTCCGGATGATTAGAAACGGTAGTGAGAGAATGCTTTGTTAGCTTCTGCCATGCGATGAACGTCTTCACGTTTCTTAACAGCAGAACCTTTGTTTTCAGCAGCATCTAAGATTTCGCCAGCTAGACGCAAAGCCATGGATTTTTCACCACGCTTACGAGAAGCATCAACCAACCAACGCATAGATAAAGCTGCGCGGCGAGCTGGACGAACTTCTACAGGAACTTGGTAAGTCGCACCACCAACACGGCGAGATTTAACCTCAACCATTGGCTGGATAGATTCCAAGGCTTTTTCGAAGATAGCCATCGGCTCTTCAGTTTTAGCGCGAGCTGCTACAGTATTTAGCGCATTGTAAACGATGCTCTCTGCAACAGATTTTTTACCGCTAACCATTACATGGTTGATAAATTTAGCGAGAATCTGGCTTCCGTGTTTAGGATCCGGAAGGATTTCACGCTTAGCGACGACGCGTCTTCTAGGCATATCTATATCCTCTTCAGGTTCGCCCGAGACAATTTAATTATTGCTCGGCCTTACTGTATTAAAAAATTATGTCTAAACGATGAATTAAGCCGTTTTAGCTTACTTCTTAGGACGTTTAGTACCGTATTTAGAACGGCCTTGCTTACGATTTTGCACGCCTGAAGTATCCAAGCTACCACGTACTGTGTGGTAACGAACACCAGGAAGGTCTTTTACACGACCGCCGCGAATCAGCACTACGCTGTGTTCTTGCAGGTTGTGACCTTCACCACCGATGTAGGAAGTAACTTCGAAGCCGTTAGTCAAGCGAACACGACATACTTTACGCAAAGCCGAGTTAGGCTTTTTAGGTGTAGTAGTATATACGCGAGTGCAGACACCGCGGCGTTGCGGACAAGCTTGTAACGCAGGAACGTCACTCTTTGCCACTTTACGTTTACGTGGTTTACGAACCAACTGGTTAACGGTTGCCATTAGACAAGCTCCACAAATCCAATTCTCATGACGGAAATCGCCAAAATTAAGGAGGCGCAAGTTTAATTTGCGCCTATAAAACAGTCAATAGGGAGGCGACTAAAAAATCACCTCCCTTACGATTTAACAGCAAATAACTAGTCTTTCAGTGCAGCACTCAATGCTTCTTCAACATCAGAGGCACTTACTGTCGAACTTCCTTCCTTCGCTGCTAACGCAAGCTCTTTCTTTCTCTTGCGCTCATTGTGGTAAGCCAAACCTGTACCGGCTGGTATCAAGCGACCCACAACAACGTTTTCTTTCAAGCCACGTAAGTGATCTTTCTTACCAGTTACCGCACCTTCCGTAAGAACTCGAGTTGTCTCTTGGAAAGATGCTGCTGATATAAAGGACTCAGTAGCCAAAGAAGCTTTCGTGATACCCAGAAGCACACGTTCAAACTTAGCTGGGAACTTGCCCTCAGCTTCGGCTTTTTCGTTTGAATCTAGCAGATGAGTAAACTCAACCTGATCACCTTGAATAAGATCTGTATCACCAGACTCACCAACTTCTACTTTACGCAACATTTGGTTAACGATAACTTCAATGTGCTTATCGTTAATTACTACGCCTTGTAAGCGGTAAACTTCTTGCACTTCATTCGTAATGTAATCAGCCAAAGCCTCTACACCTTGAAGACGCAAAATGTCATGAGGACTCAAAGGACCGTCGGCAATAATCTCACCTTTAGCCACTTCTTCACCATCAAAGATGTTGATTTGACGCCATTTAGGAATCAAAGTCTCGACTGGATCATCACCGTTTTGAGGTGTGATAACCAAACGGATCTTACCTTTTGTTTCTTTACCGAAGCTAACCACACCGCTAGTTTCCGCCATAACAGCTGGATCTTTCGGACGACGCGCTTCGAATAGGTCTGCCACTCGCGGCAAACCACCGGTAATATCTTTGTTACCAATAGATTCTTGAGGAATACGCGCAAGAACCTCACCTGATTTCACTGTCGCACCATGATCTAGGCTTAACAATGCTTTTTCAGGAAGCATGTACTGTACTGGCGACTCAGTACCTGGAATCAATACAGGATTACCCTGTGCATCAACTACGGCAATCATCGGACGTATGTCTTTACCAGCAGAAGGACGATCACGCATCTCCATAACTTCAATAGTAGTCAAGCCCGTCATTTCGTCAGATTGACGACGAATAGTAACGTTCTCTTCCATACCGCTGAACTCAAGACGACCTTCCATCTCAGATACGATTGGGTGTGTATGTGGATCCCAGTTAGCCACGATTTGACCCGCAGTAACTTGATCACCTTCACGCACGCTCAATACCGCACCGTAAGGAAGCTTATAACGCTCTTTCTCACGACCAGCTTCATCAGCAATTGCCAATTCAGAAGAACGAGATGCAACAACTAGATGCCCAGTGTGACGCTCGATACTCTTCATCTTATTGAAACGAACCGTACCCGCACTCTTCACCTGAACACTATCGATCGCAGAAGCTCGAGATGCTGCACCACCGATGTGGAACGTACGCATTGTCAACTGTGTACCTGGTTCACCGATAGACTGTGCTGCAACAACACCAATCGCTTCACCGATGTTAACCTGATGACCACGAGCAAGATCACGGCCGTAACACTTAGCACATACACCATGACGTGTATTACAAGTGATAACAGAACGAATGATCATTTCATCCACACCAGCCGCCTCAATAGTACGAACATCATGTTCGTCAATCAAAGTACCAGCAGCAAGAACGAAATCGCCTTTACCGTCAATAACATCTTGAGCCACTACACGACCCAATACGCGATGACCTAGCGGCACAACTACGTCACCACCTTCAATCATGGCTGCAACGGAAATACCGTTTGTAGAACCACAATCCACTTCAGTGATAACCAAATCCTGCGCTACGTCTACTAGACGACGAGTCAAGTAACCAGAGTTTGCTGTTTTCAATGCCGTATCAGCTAGACCCTTACGAGCACCGTGTGTAGAAGTAAAGTACTGAAGTACTGACAGACCTTCACGGAAGTTCGCAGTGATTGGCGTTTCGATGATGGAACCATCTGGTTTCGCCATCAGACCACGCATACCACCTAACTGACGCATTTGCGCAACACTACCACGGGCACCAGAGTCGGCCATCATATATACAGAGTTGAAAGATTGCTGCTCAACCGTTTCACCTGCTTTATTGACAGTCATCTCTTTTGCCAAGTTTTTCATCATGGCTTCAGTTACAGTTTCGTTAGTACGAGACCATAAATCGATTACCTTGTTGTACTTCTCGCCTTGCGTAACAAGACCATCCGCATATTGGTATTCGATTTCTTTAACTTCTGCCTCTGCTTTAGCAATGATCGCCGCTTTCTCTGGTGGAATAACGAAGTCATCAACACCAACAGAAGAACCAGACGCCGTTGCGTAAGCAAAACCTGTGTACATCAATTGGTCAGCAAAAATACAGCTCTCTTTCAAGCCTACTTTACGGTAACACTCGTTGATCAAGTTAGAGATCGCTTTCTTCTTCATGGTTTGGTTAACCACAGAGAACGGTAGGCCATCAGGAACAATATCAAACAACAAGGCACGACCAACTGTTGTATCTGCAATGAAAGTAGATGGCACTTTGTCGCCATCAAGCGTGGTATCAACTTGGCTGATACGTACTTTTACTTTCGCGTGCAATTCAACTTGTTTAGCACCATACGCACGGTGTACTTCTTTGATGTCAGAAAATGCCATGCCTTCGCCTTTGGCATTAATTTTCTCACGAGTCATATAGTACAGACCCAATACAACGTCCTGAGAAGGAACGATGATCGGTTCACCGTTTGCAGGTGATAGGATGTTGTTCGTAGACATCATCAAGGCACGAGCTTCAAGCTGCGCTTCGATAGTCAACGGAACGTGAACCGCCATTTGGTCACCATCGAAGTCGGCGTTATATGCCGCACACACTAGTGGGTGCAACTGAATCGCTTTACCTTCGATCAACATTGGTTCAAACGCTTGGATACCCAAACGGTGAAGTGTTGGCGCACGGTTCAACATCACTGGATGTTCGCGGATAACCTCATCAAGGATATCCCACACTTCAGGCGTCTCACGCTCAACCATTTTCTTCGCTGCTTTGATCGTCGTAGCCATACCACGAAGCTCAAGTTTAGAGAAGATAAATGGCTTGAATAGCTCAAGTGCCATTTTCTTAGGTAGACCACACTGATGTAGACGCAGTGATGGACCTACTGTGATTACAGAACGACCAGAATAATCGACACGCTTACCTAGCAAGTTCTGACGGAAACGACCTTGCTTACCTTTGATCATATCAGCCAAAGATTTCAGAGGACGTTTGTTAGAACCAGTAATCGCGCGACCACGACGACCGTTATCAAGCAAAGCATCAACAGATTCTTGCAACATACGCTTTTCGTTACGTACGATGATATCTGGAGCTGATAGCTCTAACAGGCGTTTTAGGCGGTTGTTACGGTTAATCACACGACGGTATAGGTCGTTCAAATCAGACGTCGCAAAACGGCCACCTTCAAGAGGTACCAATGGGCGAAGATCTGGCGGAAGAACTGGCAATACATCTAGCACCATCCACTCTGGGCTGTTGCCAGAATGATAGAATGCCTCAACCAACTTAAGACGCTTAGAAAGCTTCTTAATACGAGTTTCAGAATTCGTGCTGCTTAGCTCTTCACGCATGCTGTTAATTTCTACAGGCATATCTAAATCGCGAAGCAACATCTGAACCGCTTCCGCACCCATACGGGCATCAAACTCGTCACCGAATTCTTCTAGCGCTTCAAAGTACTGCTCATCGTTTAGCAATTGGCCTTTATCAAGCGTAGTCATACCTGGATCGATCACAATGAAAGATTCAAAATACAAAACACGCTCAATGTCACGCAACGTCATATCTAAGATAAGACCGATACGAGACGGTAGAGACTTCAAAAACCAAATGTGTGCAACAGGCGATGCAAGCTCAATGTGACCCATGCGTTCACGACGCACTTTAGACAGAGCCACTTCAACGCCACACTTCTCACAGATAACACCACGGTGTTTCAAACGCTTGTATTTACCACACAAGCATTCGTAGTCCTTAATAGGACCAAAGATTTTTGCACAGAACAAGCCGTCACGTTCTGGTTTGAACGTACGGTAGTTGATGGTCTCTGGCTTTTTAACTTCACCGTAAGACCATGAACGAATCATATCTGGTGATGCCAAGCCAATGCGGATCGCATCAAACTCGTCAGATTGTCCCTGTGATTTTAGAAGACCTAATAAGTCTTTCATGGATATTCGCCCCACTCGTAAGGCCGGGGAGTCTTGCTCCCCAGCAGGTCAAATGTGATTCGTGCTTATTCGTTTTCCAGCTCGATATCGATACCAAGAGAACGAATCTCTTTCACCAACACGTTGAAGGACTCAGGCATGCCAGGTTCCATACGGTGGTCACCATCTACGATGTTTTTATACATCTTAGTACGGCCATTCACGTCATCGGATTTAACAGTCAACATTTCTTGAAGCGTGTAAGCAGCACCGTATGCTTCTAGTGCCCATACTTCCATCTCCCCGAAACGCTGACCACCGAACTGAGCTTTACCACCCAGCGGCTGCTGAGTAACCAAGCTGTAAGAACCGGTAGAACGTGCGTGCATTTTATCGTCAACCAAGTGGTTCAACTTAAGCATGTACATGTAACCAACAGTTACAGGACGTTCAAAAGCATCACCAGTACGGCCGTTAAACAATTTAACCTGACCGCTTTCGTTGATTCCAGCTAAACGCAACATACGTTTAATCTCAGACTCTTTTGCACCATCAAAGGCACCAGACGCCATTGGAACACCACCGGTTAGGTTGGATGCCAAGGTCAAAATTTCTTCGTCTGTAAAGCTGTCCAAATCTTCAGTACGCGCGCACTTCAAATCACCTTCGTGGCCGTTATAGATCTCGTCAAGGAAGCTACGCAGTTCTGCAACCGCTTCAGCCTTCTCACGTTCTACAACTAGCATTTCGTTGATCTTACGACCCAAGCCTTTAGAAGCTGCACCTAAGTGAGTCTCCAAGACCTGACCAACGTTCATACGTGAAGGAACACCTAGTGGGTTCAATACGATATCAACTGGATCACCGTTTTCATCGTACGGCATGTCTTCAACTGGCATAATTTTAGAAATTACACCTTTGTTACCATGACGACCGGCCATTTTATCACCTGGCTGGATGCGACGTTTGATGGCAACATAAACCTTAACGATTTTAAGAACGCCAGGCGCTAGATCATCACCTGTTTGTAGCTTGCGTTTCTTATCTTCGAATTTCGCATCAAGTTCTTTACGGCGCTCAATCAAAGCGGCTTGTGCTTTTTCAAGCTGCTCACTCGCTTCTTCATTAGCAACGCGAATTTTAAACCACTCAGGGTGATCTAGATTCGCCAAGTATTCTTCCGTAATAATCGCATTGCGAGCCAAACCAGGACCGCCTTCCGCCTGCTGGCCGATTAGGGCTTCTGCTAGACGCTCGAAAGTCGCTTTCTCAACAATACGGAACTCTTCGTTCAAGTCTTTACGAACTTGATCAAGCTGCGATTTTTCAATGAACTTAGCACGGTCATCTTTTTCAATGCCATCACGAGTGAAAACTTGCACGTCGATAACAGTACCGCGTGTGCCAGTCTTAACACGTTGTGACGTATCTTTTACGTCAGACGCTTTTTCACCGAAGATAGCTCGCAAAAGTTTCTCTTCAGGCGTTAGCTGTGTTTCACCCTTAGGCGTCACTTTACCAACTAGAATATCGCCTGGCTCAACTTCTGCTCCGATGTAAACGATACCAGACTGATCCAACTTAGAAAGCGCACCTTCACCCACGTTAGGGATATCGGCAGTAATCTCCTCAGGCCCAAGCTTAGTATCACGAGCAACACACGTTAGTTCTTGAATATGAATCGACGTGAATCGATCTTCTTCTACAACACGCTCAGAAACTAGGATCGAGTCCTCGAAGTTGTAACCATTCCAAGGCATGAAAGCGATACGCATGTTTTGGCCAAGCGCCAATTCACCCATATCAACAGAAGGACCATCAGCCATAATATCGCCAGATGCTATCTTCTCACCCTTCATAACCAAAGTACGTTGGTTAATACAAGTGTTCTGGTTAGAACGCACGTATTTAGTCAGGTTGTAGATATCTACACCCGCTTCACCAGCAATCGTTTCTTCTGAATTCACACGCACAACGATACGACTTGCATCAACAGACTCAATCACACCGCCGCGATTCGCAACAATACAAACACCAGAGTCTTTTGCTACGTTTTTCTCCATACCAGTACCAACAACCGGCTTGTCAGCCTTAAGTGTTGGAACAGCTTGACGTTGCATGTTCGAACCCATCAAAGCTCGGTTAGCATCATCGTGCTCTAGGAACGGAATCAAAGACGCCGCCACAGAAACAACCTGACGAGGAGACACGTCCATTAGGTTTACTTTTTCTTTTGGAATCAAAGTGGTTTCGTGCATATGACGCACCTGAACCAACTCATCAACCAAACGACCCTCTTCGTCTACGTTTGCAGACGCTTGGGCAATAACATATTTCGCTTCATCAATCGCCGAAACATAAACAGTTTCGTCAGTCTGCTTGCCATCTACAATTTTACGATAAGGCGTTTCTAAGAAGCCGTAGCTGTTAGTACGCGCATAAGTAGAAAGCGAGTTGATCAAACCGATGTTTGGACCTTCTGGCGTTTCGATAGGACAAACACGACCGTAATGAGTAGCGTGTACGTCACGCACTTCAAAGCCAGCGCGTTCACGTGTAAGACCACCAGGCCCTAACGCTGACACACGACGCTTATGCGTTACTTCAGATAACGGGTTGTTTTGGTCCATAAACTGAGACAACTGGCTTGAACCGAAGAACTCTTTAATAGCAGCAGCTACAGGCTTCGCATTCAAAAGGTCTTGCGGCATAAGGCCATCAGCTTCCGCCATAGACAAACGTTCTTTCACTGCACGCTCAACACGCACAAGGCCAACACGGAATTGGTTCTCGGCCATTTCGCCAACAGAACGAACTCGACGGTTACCCAAGTGGTCGATGTCATCAACCATGCCGTTACCGTTACGGATATCAAGCAAAGTTCTTAGAACAGCAACGATGTCATCGTTATCAAGAACACCAGCACCAGTATCTTCTTCACGACCTAAACGACGGTTGAATTTCATTCGACCAACGCCAGATAGATCATAACGATCTTCTGAGAAGAACAAGCCTTGGAACAAACCTTCAGCCGACTCTTTGGTCGGTGGCTCGCCAGGACGCATCATGCGGTAGATTTCAACCAAAGCTTCCAACTGATTACTAGTTGGATCAATACGAAGTGTGTCAGAAATAAATGGACCGTTATCCAAATCATTCGTGTAAAGCGTATCAACTTCAGTAATACCAGAAGAAACCAACGCTTCAAGTAAATCAACAGACAACTCAGTGTTTGCTTCCGCAATCAACTCACCCGTCGCAGGGTGAACTAAGTTTTTCGCCGTTACTTTACCAAGCATGTACTCAAGCGGCACAGATAGACGCTCAAGACCTGATTTTTCCATCACACGAATGTGCTTAGCAGTAATACGACGACCTTCTTCTACGATCAGTTCGCCATTCGCATCAGCAATATTAAACAGTGCAGTCTCGCCACGTAGGCGATTTGCAACTAGATCCATTTCAAAACCATCACGCTTTAAATAGAAACGAGTTGAGTCAAAGAAAGTATCTAGGATTTGCTCTGTTCCGTAGCCCAAAGCGCGCAACAAAATAGTTGCCGGCAACTTACGACGACGGTCAATACGAACAAATACGCAATCTTTTGGATCAAACTCGAAGTCCAACCATGAACCGCGGTAAGGAATAATACGAGCAGAATGTAGTAACTTGCCTGAAGAGTGTGTCTTACCACGATCGTGGTCGAAGAACACACCAGGAGAACGGTGTAATTGAGATACAATAACACGCTCAGTCCCGTTGATTACAAAGGTACCATTGTCTGTCATAAGCGGAATCTCGCCCATGTAGACTTCTTGCTCGCGAATGTCTTTGATTGCCTTGTTGGACGACTCTTTATCATAAATGATAAGTCGTACACGAACACGTAAAGGTGCCGCGTAAGTAACACCACGCAACTGACACTCTTTAACATCAAAGACTGGCTTGCCTAAACGGTAATCGACGTATTCTAGCGCCGCATTGCCGGAAAAGCTGACCATTGGAAAGACAGATTTAAAGGCCCCATGCAGACCTAATTCCCCACGCTCTGCAAGACTTTTACCTTCCTGCAGAAAATTACGGTAGGATTCAAGCTGAATTGCCAGCAAGTATGGCACATCCAAAACGGGCGGCAGTTTACCGAAATCCTTACGGATACGTTTTTTCTCAGTGTATGAGTAAGCCATCAGCATTCCCCAGCTTGTGCACATTGACGCAAAAGGCCCAAATCAGGCCTTACCATATATGGGAGCATTATCTCCCATGTGAAAATTCTTTTAAGTTTTATTTGAGTTTCAGAAACCCAAAAAGGCCGGTGACAATAATGTCACCAGCCATTTCGACTATTGGTCGAAATCTGGAAATGCAAGTATCATTACTTGATTTCGACAGATGCACCAGCTTCTTCAAGAGCTGCTTTAAGAGCGGCAGCATCTTCTTTAGAAGCAGCTTCTTTAACAGTCATTGGAGCGCCGTCAACGATAGCTTTAGCTTCTTTCAAGCCAAGACCAGTCGCTGCACGAACAGCTTTGATTACGTTTACTTTCTTCTCGCCTGCAGCAGTAAGAACAACGTCAAATTCAGTTTGTTCTTCAGCAGCAACGCCAGCGTCAGCAGCAGGACCTGCAGCTACAGCAGCTGCTGCAGATACGCCGAATTTTTCTTCCATTGCAGAAATTAGTTCAACAACGTCCATCACAGACATTTCTGCTACTGCATTGATGATATCTTCTTTAGTTAGAGCCATGACTCAGATTCCTAGCATTCTTTATAATCACCCAAGGGTGATAAAACAAATATTTATCAAGAAGGGATACGACAAGCCGTATTAAGCCGCTTCTTGCTCTTTTTGATCGCGAACCGCTGCAAGAGTACGTACAAACTTGCTTGTTGCGCCCTGAATAACACTCATCAGTTTCGCAATAGCTTCGTCGTATGTAGGCAGTGTTGCCAAACGATCAATGTCGCCAGCTGGGATCAACTCACCGTTGAACGCCAACGCCTTCACTTCAAACTTACTGTTAGTTTTCGCAAACGCTTTCAACAAACGAGCAGCCGCACCCGGGTGTTCGTTAGAAAAAGCAATTAGCGTAGGACCAACAAAGCTTTCAGCTAGACATTCGAAGTCAGTGCCTTCAACTGCACGGCGAGCCAAAGTGTTACGTACTACACGTACATAAACACCTGCTTCGCGCGCTTCTTTACGTAGTGCTGTCATATTGCTCACGGTAACACCGCGAGAATCAGCAACTACCGCAGACAATGCAGTTTTAGCAGCTTCGCTAACTTCGGCGACAATGGCTTTTTTGTCTTCTAGACCTAATGCCACTGGTTTTCTCCTGGATTAGCAGGGAATAAATTCCCCTATTTTTACCAACTCTCCGATTACTCGAAGTACTTGCTGGTGAGTTAGATCCAGTTAATCTGAATCGGGCCACACCATCTGCGCAGGACAAACATTTTTCAACGTTGTTATTAAACCGTTAGGTTCCTGCGGTCTTTGACGGCCTACTCAACAAATAAATGAAGGCAGACCCCAAAGCTCATGATCTAAACATGCTTACTTAGTAGAGTTAAGCGCGCCTAGATCAATTTGTAGACCAGGTCCCATTGTAGAGGACAAGGTCACTTTTTTCAGGTAAACACCTTTAGAAGACGCAGGCTTAGCACGACGCAAATCGGTTAAAAGCGCTTCCAAGTTACCTCTGATAGCATCAGCAGCGAACTCAATAGAGCCAACAGCAGCATGGATGATACCATTTTTATCTGTACGGTAACGAGCTTGACCTGCTTTTGCATTTCGTACTGCAGTAGCAACATCAGGCGTTACAGTGCCAACTTTAGGGTTAGGCATTAGACCACGTGGGCCTAAAATCTGACCTAGTTGACCAACGATACGCATCGCATCAGGTGATGCAATAACTACGTCAAAATCAAGGTTACCAGCTTTAACTTGTTCAGCCAAATCGTCGAAACCAACAACATCTGCACCAGCTTCTTTCGCAGCTTCAGCGTTTGCACCTTGTGCAAATACTGCAACACGAACATCTTTACCAGCACCATGAGGCAATACTGTAGAGCCACGAACAACCTGATCTGATTTACGTGGGTCAACGCCTAGGTTAACAGATACGTCGATAGACTCTTTAAACTTAACAGTAGAAAGCTCAGACAATAGAGCAACAGCTTCTTCTACAGAGTAAAATTTAGTTGCTTCTACTTTTTCAGCGATCAAGCGAGCGCGTTTAGTTAATTTAGCCATTAGTTAACACCCTCAACTTCTAGACCCATAGCGCGTGCGCTACCAGCAATAGTACGAACTGCTGCATCCATGTTAGAAGCAGTCAAATCAGCCTGCTTAGCAACAACAATCTCTTCTAGTTGAGCACGAGTAACCGTACCAACTTTTTGAGTGTTTGGACGTGGAGAACCACTCTTCAAGCCAGCTGCCTTTTTAAGCAAAACTGCTGCAGGAGTAGATTTAGTTTCGAATGTAAAACTACGATCACTGTAAACAGTGATGATAACAGGCGTTGGAAGACCTGGCTCAAGGCTTTGAGTTTTAGCATTGAACGCTTTACAGAATTCCATGATATTCACACCGTGTTGACCAAGTGCTGGACCAACTGGTGGACTTGGGTTCGCTTGACCCGCTTTAACTTGTAGCTTGATATAAGCTTGGACTTTCTTAGCCATTTTTCAACTCCAATTGGGTCACTGCCCGAAGGCTACCCGTTCAACAAAATCAGGCCTTTTCAACCTGACTAAATTCCAAATCAACTGGCGTAGAGCGCCCAAATATAAGCACTGCCACTTTGATTCGACTTTTATCGTAATCCACTTCTTCCACAACACCGTTGAAATCAGCAAATGGCCCTTCGTTAACACGAACAACCTCACCAACTTCAAACAAAGTCTTAGGACGAGGCTTATCAACACCGTCACTAACACGCTGTAGAATAGCATCCGCTTCGCGAGCCGTAATTGGTGAAGGCTTATCAGCCGTACCACCAATAAAACCAAGCACACGAGACGTACCTTTAACCAAATGCCAAGAGGCGTCATTCATATCCATTTGAACCAATACATAACCTGGATAGAACTTTCTTTCACTCTTGCGCTTTTTGCCATCTCGAATCTCGACCACTTCTTCAGTCGGCACCAAGATGTCACCAAAATTCTCTTCCTGCCCCATAACCTGCACTCGCTCTGTAAGCGAACGCATTACGTGCTTTTCGTACCCTGAGTACGCTTGTACTACATACCATCGTTTGGTCACGAGCAACTCCTAACTAATTACCGAGGAAACGATCCAACCAAGGAACGAATCCACCCCCCATAGTACGAGAGACATAAAAACAACAACCGCTAATACTATTAAGGTTGTTTGCATGGTTTCTTGTCTAGTTGGCCATACAACTCTGCGAATTTCAGTTTTAGCTTCTTTTGCCAAAGTAAAAAAAGCCTTTCCTTTCACAGTTTGTAATGCAACAAAACCAGCGACACCAGCCAACACCAAGATAGCGATTAAGCGATACAATAGTGACTCAGCAGAATAATAGTTATTACCAATCACGCCTACCGCAACTAGCAGAACAACAATTGCCCACTTAAACACATCTCCGCGAGACGCTTGAGCTTCAGTACTCGAACTCATACTTCAGGTGATCCCTAACTAAGAAATAGGATGATACGAAAGATGGCAGGCCAAGAGGGACTCGAACCCCCAACAGCCGGTTTTGGAAACCGGTGCTCTACCAATTGAACTATTGGCCTACATTCGTATGGGCGAAGGATGATACCTGAACAAGCCAAACCTGGCAAGGGTATCTGCCCAAAAAACAGACAATAAAAAAGGCGGTCAAACCACCTATCTTTTGCATTGGAAATGCTGGAGCTCATGAGCAGATTTGAACTGCCGACCTCACCCTTACCAAGGGTGTGCTCTACCAACTGAGCTACATGAGCCTGGAGCGGGTAGCGGGAATCGAACCCGCCTCTTCAGCTTGGAAGGCTGAGGTAATAGCCACTATACCATACCCGCAATTGGTGGAGGGAGGTGGATTCGAACCACCGAAACTTTCGTGGCAGATTTACAATCTGCTCCCTTTGGCCACTCGGGAACCCCTCCACGTACTCAGCGCTACAACGCAACACCCCAAAAGGTGGGAGCCATTATATGAATCGTCTTGCCAATTGCAAGCGCTAGCAAGGATTTTTTTCTACTTTTATCATCATCTTGGTCAGATCGAAGCGTGACATAAACTGTTCCCAGTCTTTTTCATCCACTGGCTGCGCAATATCTATCTGCTGAAGCGGGACATTTCGCATATGTTCATAAACATCAACAGCATAGCCAGATACATTTTGAATGCGCACTTTCGCTTGATCAGCTCGCTCTTTTGAAGAATATAGACCTAAAGAGATACGATTCTTCATTTCGGCACGATTAATAACAAAGCTATCAATGGATTTAGAAGCAAGCTCTTTTACTATACGCTCAGCAATGGCTGGTGTTTCCGGTGCGGCAATATAGAGCCAAAACTTAGGCCTTTTACCTGAAGCTTCTTGATCCTTATAAGCCCAGCCAAAACTCTTCAGAACTTGAATGATTTGTCTTTTATCATCATCGCGCTCTGTTTCTAAGCGCGGACAGTATAAATCAGGCGAATCTCCAGAAGCCTGATCTATCACCTTACTCAGTGCATCCTCAAGCCCTTCACCATATGCAATCCTCGCATTATAATCCTGCTCAGTAACTGCTGGCACCTCGGACAAGAGATGAATTCTCTCGCTCACAGGCGGCCCATAAATAGATTCTTTATTTTTTTCTAGCTTATCCTGAACAAAACTATGCCAGCTTAAAAAGGCAGCATTAAGTAACACTATAAAAAGAAATAGCCACTTCATTTATTGCCTCTTAACTGTTCATCACCAACCAGCTTTGCGCCCAAAGCCACAAGATTAGGAAAACATTCGAGCGCAATGCCTAATCTATTCAATAACGCTTGCGCATCTCCACCTGTCACAACCCACTTAAATTCAGGATATCGATGATGAATACGCTCTAAAAAACCCAACGTCATCTCATGACAACCCTCTGTCACCGCTCTTGCCGTAGAGTTAGGCAATCCCTCACCTTCGACCACTTCATGGGAATCAAAGCGAATCCGAGCAGTTTTCGAGAGTAAAGATTCCGTCATCATTGCCAACCCAGGAGCAATATAACCACCAAGATGGGTGCCCTCTCTATTAACCACATCCACTTTTATCGCTGTACCGGCATCTACTACTACCGCATCACCTTTTATCAGGTGATGCGCCGCAATAACACCGAGCCATCGATCAATTCCCAATCGCTCAGGCTCAATATAGGCATTACGAACGAAGCAAGCGGTCGCTTGGCTCGTCAGCGTAATCCATTCACTACTTGGAAACTCAGCTTGGACATCAGCATGCAACATTGCACTCTGCTCTTTAGATCGTACACTGGCAAAATAAATCACCTCCGGTGCA
Source organism: Marinomonas sp. ef1 (assembly GCF_002806845.1). Taxonomy (NCBI): domain Bacteria; kingdom Pseudomonadati; phylum Pseudomonadota; class Gammaproteobacteria; order Oceanospirillales; family Oceanospirillaceae; genus Marinomonas; species Marinomonas sp. ef1. Next base: position 59,087 of record NZ_NHTT01000018.1, read on the forward strand.
AAACCGGTTTCCACAGGACAACTATCACCTCGCTGAACCCACAATACCTGTTCGCCTTCAAAGGCAGTAAATTTGATACTAGTATTACCCGCATCAACGACCAAAATTCTAGACTCGACGGACACTAATTTCCCCTCCATGAAGAGCCACCAGCTCACCATTTTCTTCTAGAAGCAGAGCACCTTTTTGATCAATACCTCGTGCAATACCCTGACGTTGCTGAGAAACCGTACTAACAGTAACCGTCTGATTGAACAAAACATCATACGCTTGCCACTGATATTGAAAATGCTTCATACCATTGCCATCTTCAAATAATTGACAAATATCAATCAGCTCTTTGGTTAATTCAGCCAAAATGACATTCCGACTCGGGCGAGACTTAAGGCGAGACACAAGGTCCGTCCAAGGCTGATCAACGTGGGTCATAATGCCATCATTCATTTCGACATTAAGTCCGACTCCAATGATCACATGACAAACGTCCTGATCAGCCACCATTTCCAGTAAAATACCGCAGATTTTCTGACCGTCTACTTGTACGTCATTAGGCCACTTCAACCCAGGATTGGGAATACCAGCTTTTTTTAATACTCGAGCTACAGCAACGCCCACCGCGAGACTTAAACCTTCAACAACATTTGGGCCATTATCAAAACGCCATGCGAATGAAAATGTAATATTTTTTGCGACTCCCGACTCCCACTGACGACCACGACGCCCCTTACCTTGAGTCTGACGTTCAACCGAGATTAGAACCGGTAAAGGCAGCCCTTGCGATATATACTGCTTAGCATCGCCGTTGGTTGATTCTGTCTCAAACGCTAACTTGATCGCCACATCATTTGGCACACCGTTTTCACGCAAAGCGTCTTCAGACAACAGTTCGACTGGTGAAGGTAAACGATAACCTCGACCTTTAACTGAGTGAACAGTCACACCAATCGCCTCTAACTTTTTAAGCCTCTTCCAGACCGCTGCGCGGGTAACTCCCAATGCGGCTCCCAACTCTTCGCCAGAGTGAAATTCATTATCACTAAGCAGGGCCAAAACAGCTTGCATCAACGCTCTCCAATTTCACTTCTTGTATCATTCAACCCTAATACCTACCTAATTCCTGACATTTATTAGAGCAATCTATTGCCGAGTCAACTCTGTCATAAGAAGAGGCTCTACTTATCTATTACTACTCGCGTTTGCCTTGATGAAAAAAGCGACTTCTTGCATTAACGAATTAAAGTTCGGATTCCAAGATACTCGTGCCGCATGAGGGCTTTTCTTCGTTAATGCATCAGAACTTTCGCCAAACCAATTATTTTTATCCGTTCGACACGCTTGATACAAAGGCTCATCAGACAGATACCAACCACATATACGGTATTCACCTACAGCGCCGTAATAGGTATTGTCGGGGTTACCATGAACAGCCATATGCGATAAACCGAATATTTTAGACTCTGGCCAATTGGCATTGTAAACTTTAATACGGTCTGTATTGATGCTCATTTGATCTTTACTATAAAGCACCATCTGACTCTTTGTCCCAATCATCCCCACGTTAAACACCTTTTCTGACACAGACGAATCTACTGTTTGATCATCTTCTGATAAGGCAATAAACACTGGCAAATCTTTCGGATTATCAAGAATCAAATTACGCACTTCTTTAGACAACTTATACACCTGAGCAATTGCAGGCAGAGGGATTGACGCGTATTTAGCAAAGTCATCACTTGGATAATGGTCTAACCAATCTTTCACCATCGCCAACCAAGGAGAAAGCCAATCTATGCTGCTATTTACCTTAAACACAGGCGAAAACAAAATAGCACCTGCAACACTGTCAGGATGTTGCCAAGCATATTCCGCAGCCAATGCGCCGCCAGTAGAAAAACCACCAACATACATGACATCTACTTCTTTACTAAACTGATCAGCAGCATTTTGAAACGTCGCACGCCAATCATCACGTGAGACATTGAGAAGGTCTTCTGCCTTTGTGCCATGACCTGGCAACAAAACTACGCGCACCTGATAACAAGCAGCTTGCAAAGCAAGCGCAGGGTCTCGCATCGAAAAAGGAGAATCTGATAAGCCGTGAGACAACAACACTCCAATGCGCGCTCGCCCTGCACAGCTTTCTGCATCAGGCAATAACTCAAAGGGCAGAACAGCGGCGAGCTCTCTAGGCTTGTCATCAGCATTGATCCATACCTTGCGCTCGCTTACATATTCCTCTGCACGTACTAAATAATGAGCAAAAGATTCTTCTGACTCATAAACAAACTCCGTTTGTTGTTGTGCTGCGTATCCAATTCCAGAAATGGACAATGCCAAAACACAAAAACACCAGAACACTATTCTTTGCCGCACGATAATCCCTCCCGCTATCCGTCATTCAATTTCATTAACACTATAAAATAGCGGATTATGCTACCATCAAGCACTTCGTCGCTATACAAATTCCACTATGAAGACATCCTACCCTATCCCCGAACAAGTTCCTTCGCTTTGGTTTCCTTTGGTGAAGAAATTTTATCAAGAACATTATCCAAGCGGTAAACCAAACAAAGCGGATCCTATTTGGGTAATAAGAGATAAAGGCAAAATTCTTTGCGCGGTAAGACTCAAACAAATTGCCAACTCTCAGCTGCTTACCGGTATGGTGACAGAGCCAATCCATCGTAATATTGGTCTCGGCAGCCATCTAATCAACGGCATTCATCCAGCATTAGATGAAAAAACCACTTATTGCTTCGCATTTACGCATCTTGTGCCATTTTATAGCGCAAATCATTTTACGGTCATCTCGGCAGAAATGTTACCAGAAGAACTAGCAAGTCGCTTTCGAGCCTATACGGCACAAGGTCGAAATCTGACACCAATGCGCTATATCCGTAGCTAAAAAGTACTTAATTCGCTGCTAAAAATCACTTAAAATGCACTTAAATAATCTTAAATTACTAAAACAGCCATGCCATTGTTGACGCTTTTCAACCTCCTCCAGTACCTTTGATCGCAATACTTATCTTTGCTAAGACAATAAATAAAAAGACTGAGGACAACATGTCAATCACCCTACCATCACATTCAAAAATGCTTACCTCCGATTTTATCTTTGGTGTGGCAACCGCCTCTTTCCAGATTGAAGGCGCGACAACTGCTGATAATCGCCTCCCTTCTATTTGGGATACCTTCTGCGCAACTCCTGGCAAGGTAAAGGGCATGGACAATGGTGAGGTGGCTTGTGACCATTATCATCTATGGGAGCAAGACATCCAGTTGATTAAAGATCTCGGTGTAGACGCTTATCGATTATCAATTGCTTGGCCTCGAGTCATGGACAAAAAAGGCGAAGCAAACCAAGCTGGACTGGATTTTTATCGCAACTTGCTTAAAAAGCTCAAAGCAGAAGGGCTCACTGTATTTGCGACACTTTACCATTGGGATCTGCCACAACACCTAGAAGACAAAGGTGGCTGGCTTAATAGAGAAACCGCATACCAGTTCAAAAATTACGCAGACTTGGTGACCAAAGAATTATCAGAATGGGTTGATAGCTGGGCGACATTCAACGAACCTTTTTGCGCCGCAATATTAGGTTATGAATTGGGTATACATGCACCGGGTTTAAGCAAACCAGAATTTGGTCGACAAGCTGCTCACCATATTTTGCTCGCCCATGGTTTAGCACTTCCAGTTATCCGTAAAAACGCACCAAAATCTCAGGTAGGAATAGTGCTAAATATGAACCGCTCCTACGCTGCCAGCGAAAAAGCCGAAGACCAATTCGCGTGCTTGATGCGAGAAACTCTAGATAACCAGTTCTTCATTGAACCGCTCATGAAAGGACAATATCCGCAGTTACTCAAAACCGTTGCTCCGCAGTATTTACCAACAGTTTTACCTGGTGACATGGACATCATTTCTCAACCAATTGATTTCTTGGGCATGAACTTCTACACCTGTAATCACAATGCCTACGATGCCGATGACATGTTCAAAAATGTAAAAAACAGCCAAACAGTTGAGTACACAGACATTGGTTGGGAAATCGCGCCTCAAGCATTCACTGAATTGTTAGTGAATCTTCACAAACAATATACCTTGCCACCTATTTATATTACCGAGAATGGCGCAGCGTGTGCGGATCAGATCATTGATGGCGAAATCAACGATGAGCAACGAGTACGTTATTTAGATGGACATATAAACGCTGTAAATCATGCCATTGAAAGCGGCGTCGATATTCGCGGTTATTTCGCTTGGAGCTTGATGGATAACTTTGAATGGGCAGAAGGTTATAGCAAGCGCTTTGGTCTAACTTACGTGGATTATCAGACTCAAGAGAGAACCATTAAACGCAGCGGACACGCTTATCGCACTCTTCTGAATAACCGCAAAGGTTAAACCCATCAGAATTTATTATTGAGTGACAAAAAACGCCCGATGTATGTCACATCGGGCGTTTTTATTTGCCAAGTAAAACCGATTATATCTAGAGAGTGCTACTTCAAATGGCCTGCATTATGAAGCTCTCTGTCTTTCTCCGCTGGCGGAGTCCACTGATACTGCCAAGTTTCAGTAAGCGGCTGTCCGTTAGCTTCCAAGTGAACCGTTAAGTTAATTGGCTTAGATTTCCCTTTCGGTGGTACCAAATCAAACATCGCACGGTAACCATCGATAGAATGCAGTGGTCGAGCCGATTCGATTTCGATTCTTCCTTCAGACGACGTAATCACCGCTTTCACTTTCGTATCATTGCCTAACATAGCTAAAGAGCCGCCAGCGAAATCAACCACAAAACGTTTGCTGTAATACTGACGCTTCTTACCAATCACACCACCGATGCCTGTAAAAGTATCAACAACACGAGCGCGGTTAGATTGCACAGGTGGATGACTGCCCCAATACATATTGTAGCTGTAGAGCAACTCTTGACCCGCTTCAACCGGAGCCGCTGGATTCCAGAAGGCTACGATGTTATCGAAGGTTTCATCCAACGTTGGAATTTCTACCAATTGCACAGAGCCCTTACCCCAGTTACCAAGTGGTTCAATCCACAAACTTGGGCGCTTCTCATAGAAAACACCGTCATCTTGATAATGATCGAAATTACGGTCACGCTGCAGCAAACCAAAGCCTTTTGGATTCTCATCGCTGTAAGCATTAAATTGTAAATTTTCAGGGTTGGATAATGGTCGCCAGATCCATTCGCCGTTGCCGGTTTGCATAGCAAGGCCATCCGAGTCATGAATCTCTGCACGCCAATCATAATTGGTTCGGCGATCATTTTCGCCAACCATAAACATACTAGTCATTGGCGCCACACCTAAACGCTCAACAGATTTGCGAGGATAAATAGCGGAATCTACGCGCATTTTGAACGGTTCACCCGGAGTCATATCAAAACGATAAGCCCCAGTTACACTAGGAGAATCCATTAACGCGTAAACAGTAACTACATCTGAGCCTGGTTTTGGCTTCTCTAACCAAAAGTCAGTAAAAATAGGAAACTCTTCGGGATGCGGCATTGCGGTATCAATCGCTAAGCCACGAGCGGAAAGACCATATTGCATTTCACTGCCAACAGCACGGAAATAGCTCGCACCTAAAAAGGCGACAACATCACGCTGCCAATCTGTGGCGAATTGCATTCTAAAACCAGCAAAACCAAGATCTTTAGGAAGTTTCTTACCATCTACTTTAGATTTACCGTAAGTAAACTCAGAAGGCATATAAGGAATCGGAGTCGACTTACCATTTTCAAGCTCATTCATATGAATTGGCGTATCAAACCCTAGACCAAGATGAAAAAGCTCCGTACGGAACTCTGATTTTTGATCGCGCCACAAAGCCGCCTCTTTATTAAAGCGAATTTCTTGGTAATCATCCCAGTCTAAGCCTTTTAAACTATCTGGCATTTCACCTTGATGGCTTTCATAAGGCTTAGTCGCCAATTGACGAGCATGGCCTTTTAACCAAGCATAGCTAAATTCTTCACCTTCTTTAGGTTGAGCAACAGACTGAGATGATTGTGGCTGTGATTGCGCTGCGCAAGCAGTAAGGCTAAATAGCACACCGACGGCCAATAAAGATCGACTCGCCAAGCGTTGCAAATTACTAGACACATTTGTTTTTCGGGATTTTCGCAAAACCTGCGGCCCGACTAAGTTTGAATCCTTCATGGACTCTGAAAAACAATGAGGAAGCATAGAAAATGACCCTATCAGCTAAAAAGTTGCTATCTATACTAGCGAATTACCACAGAGCTTAGTGTTCAGATAGAGTAAATATTTAATACATTTATATGGAGAATTTAGGATATCTCCTTACATTTGACACAAAATCTATTTTAAATTTGACCAATCGTCTCACTTCATACCACAGCGTACCTTTTTATTTCCAATACAAGAGGATAAGTGTCTCAGTTATTCACATTAAAAAAGCTTGCCCTCTCAATGTGTAAAACAAAATAACCTTGATAGCGGACAAACTAAATTGATTACATAACGATACAGAGTAGCATCACATGTTATACAGCCGAAAAACTAAATTGGGGTTAAAATAACGATCACTGAACACATAATGATGTCGTTTATATAACAACCGCTAACTCTATTTTTTCATTTGAGCGCGGATAAAAAATTAAGGTGAAGAATAATGACATATCCTTGGGGAACAATATTAGGCTATTTTCTAGCTTCATGTTTTTTACTCATACTTATATATGTCTATATTAAAACCAAAGCAGAAAGAAACATTTTTTTTCAGCAGCTTGAACATTCTGAAAACCATAAAAAACAATTAACATCGTCACTCGACGCTCTTTCTGATCCTATGTGGATTAAAGACAAGGACCAAACCTATATTTATTGTAATCCTGCATTTGAGCAATTTATCGGCCTATCAAAGCTAGAAATAATCGGCTACAGAGACGAAGAAATTCAATCTCAACAAGCCCAGCTTAGTCAAAATATCATCCCTGCCATTACCTCAAATGAAGAAACAGGAACCACCGAAGAGTACGTTTGCTTACCCTGTGGCAACGTAGATTATTTTCAAGTTAGTACCGAACGTATATACGACATTAGCGACCAACTTTTTTCGTCAGTTGGTTATGCGCAAAAAATAACGCCATTTAAAGAAAGAGAAAGCGAACTTGTCGATGCTGAAATACGCGTGAACGAAGCGTTAAAATTAACCAAAGTAGGTATTTGGGAATGGGATGTCGGCAAAGATATCTGGTTTGCAACTCCATCGTATTTTACTATGCTCGGCTATGCTCCCGTCAAAGGCATGGCAGATAGAAAGGCTGAATTGGAAAAAATACACCCTGAAGATCGTCAGCATGTTATGGACAGCATAAATAATATTTTAACAAGCAAAAGTGAATCAAATTATTACAAATACCAAGCTCGAATTAGACATATAGACGGCAGCTATCGATGGATAGGCGTACGTTGTATCGTGACGGAGTTTGATCAAGAAGATAAACCAGCTCGCATGCTTGGTGTACGAATTGATATTGATGAAATCCAAAAGGCACATGATCAGGTCGAGTGGTTAGCACATCACGACTCATTAACAAAACTCCCAAACAGAGTTGCACTGAATAAAACATTCCATCAAATCATCAAACCTAATACCAAAATAGCATTACTATTTATCGACTTAGACCACTTCAAAAATGTCAACGACACACTTGGTCATAGCATAGGGGACAAGCTACTACTTACTGTTGCAGACAGAATGCGCACCTTGATTAATAATATTGGTTACGTTGCACGACAAGGCGGTGACGAATTTATTATTCTGCTACCTGCAGATAATGAAGAATGCTTAATCGAAAAAACCTGCGCTATCAAAGAGGCTTTATCCGCGCGCTATAACATCGATCAACATCAGTTTTTTATCACACCGTCTATCGGTGTGAGTTTATATCCGCGAAATGGAGAAGACTTCGACACCCTTTATCAGCGAGCAGATGCCGCTATGTATCATGCCAAGCATACGGGCAGAAATCGATACGCTTTTTTCACCGAAGAAATGCAAGCAATTTCGACACGAGCACTTACATTAGGTAATGCTCTTCATGACGCCCTAGAACGACAAGAGTTTTCCTTACACTATCAGCCGCAAATTTCGCTCATCACGGGAAAAATAATAGGTGCGGAAGCACTCATTCGATGGCATAGCCTAGAATTAGGTCATGTCAGTCCAGGAGAATTCATTCCCCTTGCAGAAGAGAGTGGACAAATTTTGGCCATAGGAGAATGGGTTTTACGAGAAACAGCACGCCAACTAAAACAATGGCTAGAAGAAGGGATTACTCCCGTTAGAATTGCAGTAAACCTGTCATATGCCCAGTTTCAAGTAAATGACCTTCCAGCTATTGTGGCGGCAATACTCAACGAATACGCCGTACCAGCACAATACTTAGAACTTGAACTCACCGAGCGCATTGCGACAAAAGATCCTGAGCACACGATAACAATACTAGAATCTTTCCAGCAACTTGGAATACATACATCCATCGACGACTTTGGTACAGGCTATTCATCTTTGAGCTATCTCCAACGATTCCCGGTTTATAAGCTCAAAATCGACCAGTCTTTTGTACGCAATATGACAACCAATACCAACGATCAAGTCATAGTAGGGACCATTATCCTACTCGCGCAACAACTAGGCATGACTACAATAGCCGAAGGTGTAGAAACGAAAGCGCAACTAGAAATGCTCTACAATATTGGTTGCGATGATATTCAGGGCTATTACATCAGTCGGCCAATTCCAGCAGAAGAGTTCAAAATAGGTTTCTTGCAGAAAAAGCAAAGGTTTCTCGTCGCGCAAGACTAGCATTAATGAACAGAAATCGATTAAAGCCCCTAAGCAAAATTCTTACCTTTCTGGCGCTTATGTCAACTTGTCTATAAAATCCCTGAACTCAAACTATCCAAGGATTTTACCTATGAAAAATGCCGTCTTAGGCATTCAAATGCTGTTTGTTGCATTTGGCGCTTTAGTGCTCGTCCCACTATTAACAGGACTAGATCCTAACGTTGCGCTTTTTGGCGCAGGTGTCGGTACACTCTTATTTCAATTAACCACACGCAGAACGGTTCCAATTTTTCTTGCTTCTTCTTTTGCCTTTATCGCACCCATTATGTACGGCGTCCAAACATGGGGAATTCCTGCGACTATGGGTGGCTTAATAGCAGCAGGTTTTGTCTATGTCGTTCTTGGTGGGTTTATTCGGCTCAAAGGCGCTGGCTTCATTCATGCCCTACTACCACCCGTTGTTATCGGCCCAATCATCATGGTTATTGGTCTTGGTCTAGCACCCGTCGCTGTCAATATGGCGCTTGGGAAAGCAGGTGACGTACAAGCAATTGATGCAGATATTTCTATGTTAATTGCTGTTGCCTCTTTGCTTACTACGATTCTAATTAGCGTGTTCGCTAAAGGCCTGTTTAAATTATTGCCCGTTTTTGGCGGTATTCTCGTTGGCTATGTCTTAAGTCTATTCTTTGGCATAGTCAATTTTGAACCTATATACAATGCAGCATGGTTTGCTATGCCAAACTTTACCGCACCAGAATTCAACATTAATGCGATACTTTTTATGTTACCTGTTGCTATTGCTCCAGCGGTTGAGCATGTTGGAGATATTCTGTCTATTTCTAACGTTACCGGAAAAGACTATCTCAAGAAACCTGGTCTACATCGCACTATTGCTGGCGACGGTATCGCAACGATGGCTGCCGCTATGGTTGGCGCACCACCAAATACGACTTATAGTGAAGTTACTGGCGCAGTGATGCTTACCAAGGCATTCAATCCTGTCATCATGACATGGGCCGCCATTGCAGCCATTATTCTTGCTTGGGTTGGTAAATTAGGTGCAGCTCTGCAAACTATCCCACTACCTGTAATGGGCGGCATTATGATTCTATTGTTTGGCTCTATTGCTGCTGTAGGACTAAATACCTTGATTAAGAATCAAGTCGACCTTCATAAGTCACGCAACTTAATCATCGTTGGTGTAACCCTAGTGTTTGGTATCGGTGGTATGGCCTTTGGTATTGGTGAGTTCAGCCTTCAAGGCATCAGCCTATGTGGCATCGTCGCGATCACGCTGAATTTAATTTTACCGAAAGACATCGGCGATAATCACATCGTCGACAAAGCACAAATGGAAGAATAATACTTTCATATTAAAGCAGCACCATCTAAAACGGTCCCAAATTGGGGCCGTTTTTTTAGTGACCTAATCACAGAAAATACACAAAAATATCCAACTAACCAAATATTAAGTTTTATTAAATCTATTGCATATTTACCTTCATCCTGAAATCATAAATGATAACCATTATCAAATGATAGGTTTTACGATATGAATAGAGATTTACAACTCCAATTCACTCAGCTTTATGAAATGCATCAAGGATGGCTATCTAATTTTCTTCGCAAGCGACTTAATTGCTCACACAAAGCCGCGGATTTAATGCAAGACACCTACTTGAAAGTATTGGTTAGTGGGAAAATACCGCCTACCGAATACGCACGCCAGTATTTAACCTGTATCGCTAAGGGTCTCGTTGTTGATCAATATCGTCGGTGGCGTATTGAGCAGGCATACTTGGAATCAATCAGCCACCTTCCTGAAGAGCATCATTCATCACCAGAAAAACGCCTTGAAGTTATCGAGACCTTAATAGAGATAGATACGCTATTACACCAAGTATCGGAAAAAGCACGACAAGCATTTCTACTGCGCAGACTAGAAGGGCTGTCCTATTCCGACATTGCAGTGCAATTAAACGTATCAATATCTTCTGTAGAGAAATACATCGCCAAAGCATTACAAGCGTGTGCCATAGCCATGATGGAGAGACACAAATAATGCAACCAAACCAAATTGATCTAGAACGCATTCAACAGGCAGCACATCTAATGGCAAGACTCTGGTCAGACGAACCATCCAAACATGATCAGCACGCTTGTAATAAATGGCGAGCCGCCGACCCTGACAATGAAAAAGCATGGCAATGCCTGATACAAGCACAGGCACATTTCGGAGATGCCCCGAAAGAGACGATTCAAATCATAGCTCGAAGCCGAAAAATGTCTCGTCGTCATGTTTTAAGTTTAATGGGGCTTTCTGCTGGAGGGCTCTTCTTCGCTGGCGGCTATATACATAATTGGTCCATAAGCTCTCACGCCTCTTACTATAAGAACCTAGCCACAGCGACAGGGGAAGTAAGAAGCTTTCCATTAAGCGATATCAATAAACTAGTTATGAATACAAAGACCACTCTTGCTATGCCAACAGAACATCAATTTAAACTTGATGACGGTGAATTCTTCCTCGATGTATCACAAGCAACGCCTTACCAAATAGAAACAATGGATGGCACGATTTCTTTTCATCAGGGCAAGCTTAATATTCGTCGTACCGATGACATCACCCGTGTTAGCGTGTTCTCAGGCCAAAACGTCCAATTGATTGGCAAGCAAATGCATAACCCACTGTCAATAAAGCCTGGTGAAAGTATCTCTTTCAATACCCTCAATACGTCCCGTATATCTAATACAGACCCCAATACCATCGGCTGGGTTACCGGCAAGCTGGTAGCACAACGAATGCCCCTCACCGATTTTATACATGAACTAAGTCGTTACCGAAAAGGTATAGTCAGAGTGGCACCAGAGCTCAGGCAGCTGGCCGTCACGGGCGTATTTTCTATAGACAATACAGATCAAATTTTGCAACAGCTACAAGCAAGCCTCCCCATCAACATTTACCAATTAACTCCTTATTGGGTCAACGTGACAGCAAGCTAAGTACAACCCTAAAATAAAAATGATAATTACTTTCATTTTCTTTTGTGGGTTTTCCATCTTCACTCGGTATTAAGGGTATAGACACTAATTCAGCCGAGATGTTAAAGAATGAAACACCAAAAACAGCCCCTCTTCAAACCATTAATGCTGGCCATACCATTAAGCGTTTCCGTCGCATTACATGGAATTTCTCCCGTTTTAGCCGCAGATAACATGGCCCAAGTAGACAGTCGCTACTATTCCATTCCGGCAGGCTCTTTAGATTCAGTACTGAATCAATTTGCATTAACAGCTGATGTGAGTTTATCCATTAACTCTGCCCTTACCACAGGCAAACGCAGCTCTGGCCTTAACGGCGACTACACACAGGACGCCGCACTGGCAAAGATTCTGGCAAATACCAATCTGGTTGCCCAACAAACTCAAAATGGCAGTTACATCGTAAAATCCGAGCAAGGAGATGACGGAGTCAATCTTCCTACCATTACCATTGAAGACAACAACGCAAGGTCTGATATGAGTGCCCGTGATCAAAAAGGCTACGATGACGTTTACGACAAAAACACCTCCACGACCTTTATTGGTAAAACCGAGGTGGAACGTTATAAGGGCACCACCCCATCCGATTTACTACAAGGCGTTCCCGGTGTATTCAGTGGTGAAGCTCGCAACAGCGGCGCACTCGATCTAAACATTCGTGGCGTTCAAGGCCCTGGCCGTGTTCCAGTAACAATTGATGGCACAGAACAAGCGCTGACAGTATGGCGTGGCTACAACGGCGCGACTAACCGCAATTACATCGACCCAAACCTCATAGGCAACGTACAAATTTACAAGGGTGCCACCAATGAGCGGGACGTACATAGCGGTGTTGGTGGCGCCATGGTGGTCAAAACCCTGTCACCCGACGATTTAATCCGCGATGGTGAAACCTTTGGGGCAGAATTCAAAATAGAAGGCAGTAGCAATGCGACAGGAGAACGAGTACCCGCTCTTCATACTGGCGAATTAGCGACAGATGTCGACGGTTACCCTGCCGGAAGCGCTTACCCCTATGCCGACAAAACCTTACGAGTTAATTTAAAAAGCAAATCGGATAGCGATAACAACCCATTAAATGGCGGCGACTATGCCTACCGAGTCGCAGCGGCCAAAAAGAGTGAACACTTTGACGTGCTCGCTGCTTATGCTTATCGAGAACGAGGCAATTATTATTCAGGGAAAAACAATACGGGCTACTATAACAATCCCAGCGTAGCTGACACCCGAGACTACATCACCTCACTTGCCCAATATTGGCAGCCTGGCGACGAAGTGACCAATACCTCCAGCTTAATGGAGTCTTGGTTATTAAAAACCACATGGCACATTGATGACGACCAAAAAATTGGTTTCAACTTCCGCCAATCTGATTCCACTTATGGCGAAATCATGCCGTCCAGAATCAACAACCAAAGCGACCGCAGTGCCATTCAATGGCCACTTAGTGAAGTCACTGCAAAAGCTTACAATATTGAATACAGCTACAAACCCATAGACAACCGCTGGATCGATTTTAATGCCAATCTTTGGCGAACAGATACCGTTAGTGATACCTACACATCTGGTGGGTTCCCTAACCAAACCTTACCCTCCGATACATCAGGCGTACTCTATGATAACGCTGTCGCCAATGCCAACAGCACCCGCGACGGTATCACCCTTAGTAACAAAATGAACCTTACCGATACCCTAGACCTAACACTTGGCGGTCGTTTTCAGCACGAAAAGCTCACATCCGATGACGAATATGATGAAGCGGCCAGTGCAGGCTGGCGAATGCTCCCACGCGCTGGTCGACGGGAAGAGTGGGAAACCAATTTTGATTTTGCTTGGCGCCCTACCGATAAGCTCAAACTCAATGCCGGCATGACCTATTCCGCTTATTGGGCGTTTGATGATTTCCTCGCGGCTCATCCTGGTGAGTTTAGCCAAAGTACTACCGATTATTACAATATTTCTTACAGCACAGGATATGTCCGTACAGATGAAGAAATTGCAACATTAGTTGCTGAAAGAACAGCCTTCTTTAAAACATATTTAGATTCTGGGGCTATAAGCCAAGCAGTATATGACCAAATTGTTGCTGGTATTTCATACGATAAGACAGTTATTGAGAATACTTACAACAACTATGCAACTTGGAAGCCCGATGCTGATGGCAATTACGACCGTGCCGACAACCCTTGCCTAAATGGTGAGCTAGCAGGAAAAAACGTCGTTTCATGTCAAACGAATCCTGTGAATAACATATCCATCGCAGAAGCTAAAAAGCACAAAGACCATGGCTGGGTGCCTCATGCAGGTATCAGTTATCAATTCACCGATTACAGCCGAGCTTATCTAACCTATACAGAAACCTTGCGCTACCCAAGCATGTTTGAAAGCACCATGGCTTTCTCTGCATCTCAAAACCCTTATGGCGTCAAACCAGAACACGCCCATAACTGGGAGCTGGCTTATGTACATGATTTAACCCAATGGTTTACCAGCGCAGAGTATGCCGACATCAAAATTGCCTACTACGACAACCTCACTGAAAACGTTATCGAACGAGACAGCAATTTTAAATTTAACAATGTCGACGAGCAAAAAATTCGTGGTATAGAACTCAGTGCCCGTTATGACAATGGCCGATTTTTCACTGGTTTAGGCGTGAATTACACCTTACAAAATGAAATCTGTGATGAAGACAGCGCGGCAATGTTATCCACAAATGACCTGATGCGGGCCGTTGATAATCCGATTCCTCGCTGCTTCAAATACGGCTTTCCTAATGGTTACCAACTCGCCCAAGCTACTCCGGAGCTTTCCGCCAACTTATCACTAGGAGGCCGTTTTATGGACCGTCGTTTAGAAATAGGTGGACGAGCTACCTATTACAAAGGCTACGAAAACAGTGATCTAGATTGGTACATCGCAAACTCTTATAGGGCAGGTGAACTTGGTTATGTTTATTTCTATAACACGCCTTATAGCTGGGGCGACACGCTCATCTTCGACGCCTACGTCCGCTATAAAATTAATGAAATCTTTGATGTGGAGTTCACCGGTTCAAACCTAAGCGACCAATATTACGTGGATCCAGCTACTCGATCTGCCGTGGCCGCGCCGGGACGCACATTTAAACTGGGTTTAACAGGCCGCTTCTAGCGACCCGTTAGCAAGGATGGCACTGCACAAGTAGTGTCATGGCAACCGTGTTTTCATTGGGAAAACACACAATACAATGGAGTAATACAATGAAAAAGTTACAACTAGTAAGCGCAATGTCTCTCGCTCTTGGTACTTTAGTATTCTCAGGCATGGCAAGTGCAGCCGTCGTGGGTGAATCCAGCAATACGAACTATGTAAAAGTAGGGACAGCCACCGTCAATGGTGGTCCTCATACCTCTGGCGGCGCAGGTATTGGTGTGAATGCTACAGGTATTGACAAGTTAGTGAACTTTCAGGGATTAACAGCTTACGGCGCTAAGGATGCTCAAGATGTCTACACCTTAAACTTCCCTTACACTGGCTCTCCAACCAGCCACGATAATCTCGGAGTATTCAACTTCGCTCAAGTAGGTACCAGCGATGTATGGGTCGGTGAGTGGTCAGCCTATGGCACCAGCGGAGATTCAACTCGTACCGTTTACTATGCCGGAGCAAATGCAGACACCTCTGTGCCAACCTCTGGTACGGCCACCTATACAGTCGTGGGTATCAATAACTACGACGGCACAGCAGCAAGCTTGCTAAACGGTACATTAACCGCTGACTTTGCTGCAGCAACACTAACAGGCAGCATGGCGAACACAAATGGCCTTACTGTTGATATTGGTACAGCTACCATTAATAGCGATGCTTCTGTTACTGGCTCAGATGCAACAGCAAGTATTTCAGTAATCGAAGTCGCTTCTGCTGGTGACGTTTCAGCTCAATTCTACAATGGCCAAGCAGATCTAGCGGGGCTTGTTGACTTTGCTGGAACTGAATACGACACCGCATTTGGCGGCTCTAAAGACTAAGTCATTATTATGATTTAACCTTAGCCGAGCATGATTATCCTGCTCGGCTTTTCTCTTTACTGCCTATGATGAGCCATTTACATGCATTTTTTAAAAAGTAACTTTCTTCATTGCAAGATAGTCGGATTGGCCTTGCTGTTTATGTTCTCACGGTCTGCAACAGCAGATGATCACGATCTAGATACTCAGCTCAGGTTAAACCAAAACATAGAACAACAAAACAATTCAAAGGAAAGTGAGTTACTCAAAGATGAAGATTACCTATCAGGAAAACGCCCAGAGCTGATTCTTGATGGCAAGTCTTACACCGTAGGACACAATGCTAATGATATCGGGCGTGCGCTCTATGTTTCCATTAAACAAAAACAATGGAATGCCGTCGTTTACTTTCTCGATGAATACCGAACACTTACCGATGCTGATCCACTTTTACTCGCTTATGCGAAAGCCGCATTAGCTCGAATCCAAGGTAATATGGAGCAAGCCGCAACAGAGTATCGCCAGCTCCTCGGCCTGAACCCTGAATTCTTGCCAGGTCAACTGGAACTGGCCCGCGTACTATTCGAAGATCATCAAGATAAAGAAGCAGAGGTAGTTTTTACACAAATATCGGCAAAGCTCGATCCTGACAATGAGCAACAGACCGGCGTCTATCGTACGGTAGAAAGTTTCCGTAAAGCACTTGAACAGCGCCGTGATTGGTCGACGTCCATAGCGCTTGGTGCAGTATGGAATGATAACCTTAACCAATCTTCAGAAAGTCGTACCTGTTTACTCCTTTCCCAAGGCCAATGTATTTATGAACGAAAAATCCCCGATGCTATTTCAGCAACGGGGCTTGATTACGAACTGACCCTTAACAAGCACACACCTATTACGAGTCATAATGGACTGTATTTTCGCTCTTTGCTATATGGTAAAAGCTATGACGATTACACTGATTACAATGAAAGTACGCTAATTACACAGCTAGGTTATCGCTACCAAGATCTCGATGACCAGATACAACTCGCTCCTTCTTTTGAATTTTCCGCCTATGGAAATAAAGCCATGTACAGTGCCTTAGGCCTGCATGGCGAATGGACTCGTCGCTTTTCTAACAAGCAAATGCTTAAAGTCCAAGGCGATTACAAAGAACTGCGCTATAAAAAGCAAAACTACGAACGTTATAACGGCCCTTCCTACTCAGCAAATGCAACTATGTGGCAAGTCTTACCAAATAGCTGGACGTTATTCGGAGGTGTTGATGGCTTAGACCGACAAGCGGATGATAAACCCTATGGCTACTTACAACTTGGCGTACGACTCGGGGTCTCAAAATCGTTTTCTAATGTTCTAAGCACAACATTTTTCACCTCTTTCCGCGAACAAACCTACAAAGCGTACAGCAACATTCTTGGTGCGAAACGCAATGACCATGAAAGCAGCTACACATTGGTCATGAAATCGCCTCAACTGTCCATCTTAGGTTTTGCTCCGAGCCTAACCATCAAACACTCAAATATAAACAGCAATGTAGATTGGCTGTATAGCCGTGAAAACAACCAAGTCAGCCTAAAACTGGAGAAAAATTTCTAACATGATAAAACTGCATCACTTAGCCATTTTTGTCACTCTTTGCGCCCTATTATTAAGCTCTGTGTCCTGGGCAGCAGATAACTGGCAATACTACCAAGACAAAGCCATGGCTCTTTATCAAGAAGGCGATTACATCAAGGCAGAAAAAAGCGCCAACTATGCCCTTAAGGTTGCAAAAAAAGCCGACAACGGTACCGCGTTTCGTGCTAGCAGTCTCAACCTATTGGCTTTTATCCAGATAGCACAAGGCAAGCAGAACCCTGCAATTGATTCAATCAATGATGCGATCCAGTTTACAAAAAGCGCTTACGATGACGAACACCCTCAAGTAGCCACTCTGTTATTTAATAAAGGCAATTTCCTAGAACAGGCTGGCCAACCACTAAATGCCATTGAGGCTTATACCCAAGCTTGGGATATTCAACAATTTGAAGATGTTCAAGCGAATGACGTTTTAAAAACCGTAAACGCACTAACTCGCCTTCATAATGAATCGCAGAATTATGCCGAGACCATATCCATCCTCGAAGTGTTTATGAAAGGAAGAAGTAATGAGCCATTTAGTGAACTTTTTCGTCAAATTAACTATTCACTAGCCGAAGCATATGTACAACAAAACCAGCAAGATGCCGCGCAAGTTACACTAAAGCAAGAACTCAACCGAGAACAAAATACACTAGAAAGCAATGATGTCCGCCTTGCCGAAACGCTAGAACGTCTTGCTGTTATCTTAGAGGCTCAAGGAAAACAGAGTTCAGCCACACCTCTGCGTAAGCAAGCCCTTACTATTCGATCTACATCGAGCGAAGCGTCGTTAGCCAATATTATGAACTTAAATGAATTGGCATTAGACAGCCAGCAGAAAAATGATTACCCAAAAGCCAAAGCGCTTTATCAAGAGGCCCTAGCTGGATTACATAAACTCAACCACGCCCAAGGTATAGAGCAAGCACTCATACTTGGTAATCTCGGTAGTGTAGAAGAAGATCAAGGCAACACTAAAGAAGCCTTAACACTTTATCAGCAGAGCCTAGTACTTCATGACAAGATCCCGACCCAGCCATTACAAGCCGCCTATACCTCCGCAAGAGCTGGTGCTATTTTCTATACTAAAAGAGACTACCTAAAAGCAGAACCTCTCTTTCTGCAATCACTCTCCTTGATGGAAAAAGCACAGGCACCAACAGCATCCAAACAAATTGCATTGGAAAATCTGATAGCGCTCTACGATGCATGGCATAAGAATAGAGAGAAGCTGACTTACATAAAACAACTACAAGAACTTAAGAAATAAAGTGACAAAGATTCTTTAAAAGGAAAAATTTAATCTCTTAACGCTCTAATCACTCATATTAAAGCCTCTTTGAACAACATTCCATTCGCCTTGGTTTGGATTAGCGCTAACGCGTTGAGCTTGCGAAACAGGGCAAGCGAAGCAAATACCGAGGTGAAATATAGTATGCTAACAAAAAGCTTAGAATATAGTACGTCACGTTTTGTCGGGATAAAGCCACGACCGACAAAACAGTCCTGAACCAAGCTGTAGGTCGGCCTTCAGGCCGTCAAAGTACCTTTCCTGAAGACGATTCATTATTTTCTGCAG
>NZ_NHTT01000019.1:0-71217 GCF_002806845.1 Marinomonas sp. ef1
GGTTTTTAAAACTACGACACAGATTACGATAAAGCATCAGCAATGATGAACATCGGTTTGATACTTGGTTATCGCTATTTCAAAAAAGAATTGTTAAAGATCCAAGCACGTATTCGCGTGTTTTGAGACAAACTAACGATAAAACGTCAGCGCACAACACAGTGCACCTCAGAACAAACGCAAAACGAATTGCTTGACGATCATAGAGGCGTTGAACCACCTGATCCCATTTCGAACTCAGAAGTGAAAAGCGCCATCGCCGATGGTAGTGTGGGAGATCCCATGTGAGAGTAGGTCGTCGTCAAGCTTTAATATTTTAGGAATAGATTTTCGCGATAGTGTGTGTCTATTTTTGACAGATAAGCATGTAATACTAGTTTATCGTCAAGCTTATAAATTGAAGTCCTGATTTAATTATTAGGCAATTGAAAATTTGGTTTTATTAGACAATTTCTAATAAAACAAACCAGTTTTCTTGATGATCATAGAGGCGTTGAACCACCTGATCCCATCCCGAACTCAGAAGTGAAAAGCGCCATCGCCGATGGTAGTGTGGGAGATCCCATGTGAGAGTAGGTCGTTATCAAGATTTAATTAGAGAAACCCTATCTTGCTAAGCAGGGTAGGGTTTTTTCGTTATAGGGAATCACCATCGCCGATGGTAGTGTGGGGCTTTCTATAACAGACAAGCATGTGAGAGTAGGTCGTTATCAAGATTTAATTAGAGAAACCCTATCTTGCTAAGCAGGGTAGGGTTTTTTCGTTATAGGGAATCACCATCGCCGATGGTAGTGTGGGGCTTTCTATAACAGACAAGCATGTGAGAGTAGGTCGTTATCAAGATTTAATTAAGAAGGCCCTGATAGTTAATGCTGTCAGGGCTTTTTTTCGTCTTTAGAAAAGTCATAAAATAACAATGGGGTAGTAAACCTCAATGAAAATGGAAATAAACTAAAATTTCTTGATGATCATAGGGGCATTGAACCACCAGACTCAACCTCGAACTCAGAGGTGACTCTTTACATGCTACAGGCGCCCGCCATCTCCTACGGTAGTCCCGCAAGGAGATAAAAAGTCACCAAGATTTAATTATTAGATAGCCAATAGGGCATATCTAACGATGCTAGAAAGCTTTCTGCATCTGACCCCTGTAAGAGGGCTAGTGTAGATATAATTCCTGCATTGATACAGGTAGGGGCTGCTACCGTCACACTTCTAGGTGCGTCTATCATAGCCAATCCGGTGATCGGGTTTAAAACGTGAGAATAGCGAATACCGTCTTTGAGCAGAAAGCGTCGGCTATCACCTGATGTGGCAAGGGCTCCTGATGAGAGGGCGACAATGTGTTTTGCTTTTTCTTGATCGTTAATCGATTCGATACCTACCTTCCAGCTTTCGCCGTTTAATCTTCTACCATTGCAGGCAAGATCGCCGCCACAATTGATTAGAAAGGCTGCGGATGTTTTTGATAAAATTATTCGACAGATACTAAGCATTTTATCAACAGCATATTCTTTCCCAATACCTCCAAAATCTAGCTCCATGCCTGAAGGGAGCTTTAATTCTGTTGGGTTATTTGGGCTCCAACCTAACTTTGCCCAACCAACGTTGGTTAATAGTTCATTAATTACGCTTTGTTGAGGTAGGTTGTCGCTACCATCAAATTTCCAAGCTTTTCTTAGAATACCGGATGTTATGTCAAATAGCCCTTCTGACGCGTGGTAAGCGTGATTAGCGAAAACCATTAATTGAGCGGTTTCTTGGTCCAATATTTGAGTTATGTCTGTTTTTGAATGTATTTTGGAAAATGTATTGTTTGCTTGATAACGGCTAAATTTGTGTTCAATTCGCCATGCTTCGATAATGGCTTTTTTCGCGGCGTTCTTAGCGAGCTGTGTTTGTTCACATTCAATCAGTATTGCACAGTTGCTTGCCATGCATTCGAATTGGATTTTATAGCTGTGTTTATTTTCTTGCCACAAGCTAGGATTCGGATGATTCGATGGGTTAAACGATGAATCTATAATTAATGCTTCAATAAACTTCATGGCGTCCCTGTAGATGAAAATCCTCTACTGCTGAGAGTAGAGGATTTATGATTCTAAAACTTATATCCTACGATCAACATAGCTGCGTCTAAACTTGGATAAAGTTCCTGAGATGTCAACTTTCCATAGCCTTTATCACCAGAGCTTTCTTGATGATAAACAGAGAATCGAGTGTAGAACTCGGTTTCATCAGCAAATTTATAACCGTATTTTAATCCAAGGGTATAGGTATCTAGATCCCCTAAACGGTAATCAGCACTGGCAAAATCAGCATTTGTATAATCACTAGAGTTTAAATATCGATGATAAAAGTCTGCTTTGCTTTGAGTGTACCAACGAAGTTGTGGTTCTAAGTACTGGTTATCAAAACGAATGCGATATTTTGCGTTGATAGTATGTGAGTTAATGCCCCAATCATCAAACATATAACGATAACTTATATCGAGTATATCGTCGTTATCAAATTGATATTTTGTTTGCCAATAAATGCTCTGTTTTAGGCGTGAATCAGGACGCTTTTCATAAAGGTATAAGTCTCGGCTACCACTTTGAAAATTGCCACCGAAATTAGCGCCGGCATTATCATCTATGACAGAAATGATCTTATACGGATCTGTTAAGTAACCAGAGCTGGTACTCAACGAATAGTTGAACTGCATGATGGTTTTGCGGTTGATGATTTGTGTGATGCCAAAAACTGCATCTACAAGGCTTTTATTATCTGAATCTGTGCGTTGAGTAAACTCACTATCAGAGTTATTGAGCGGCACTTGAACTAAACCTGTGGGCACGCCACCTTCTGGATTAACTGTGTCACTAGATAGGTTTAAGCCCAAAGTAAGGGTTGTGTTCTTTTGGTTTAAATAACGTGATAGGCTGCCATTTACGCCAAGAGACTGGTAATCATGCTCTTTAGAAAGGTAACCACCAACACCATATGCCCAATCACGGTCTATTGGTGCAGACCAGTTGGTTGATAATGCAATGCGGGTATCTTTAAACGTATCGTCTAGAGGTTGTTCACCAGCTGCGGCGTCATAGGAACCTTTACCTGAAGGACTGGTAAATGTCTGAACATGGTCACTTGGCGTTGCGCCATTTGGAGATGCACCGGTTAAAGTGTCGGCTGCAATTTTAAAAGTGAGTTTCGTTTCCTCGTCATAATTCTTGGTAGCACTAATGACTGGCTCAGCGGCAGAAACTCGTCCGTCGCTTTCTGAGTAGAGTAAGAAAGCAGAGTCTACATCCCAGCTATCAGCGGCATTAACACTTGGAGAGATACCACCAATAAGTGCGCAGCTTGCAGCCGTTAATAATTGGGCCAAGTCACGATTTTTATGAGTGTTCTTAGTTACAGCCACAGCCACCACCTCCAAATCCTTGTCCACCACTGCTGGCTTCTTTGCTGAAATAAATGTGATCATTTAAACTGTTTTCAATAGGGTCACTAATTAGGTTCATTTCCTGCTGGGCGAGAATATCTCGCTCCCAAGGTTTAACCCCTACATCACTGCATCCTGAAAGAATTATTGGCACGGCGAGCAAGCCAATAACACTGATTATTTTTTGCATAGGTTATTTCCCTTTTTCGGCTAATAGCTTGGCAATAGCAGATTCATATTCATTTATATTTTTCTGATGAAAACCAACATGCGTTGCTCTTATTTTTCCCTGACGATCAATTAAAAAACTCGTTGGCATGCCAATAACACCAAAGTCTTCGGGTAATTGCGCTTCAGTATCAAATAACACAGTAAAACCAGGTTTGAATTCTTTTAAGAAGTCTAATGCTTGTTCATTTTCTTGATCTAAATTTATCGCGATAACTTTAAGGCCCTGCTCTTTGTATTTTGCTTGAATGCTTGTCATCCAAGGAAACGACTCACGGCAAGGTCCACACCAGGAAGCCCAAAAATCCACGAGTACGACTTGTCCCTTTTCCATCTCTAGTGAATTTTTTTGGTTTGTTTGATATTCAGGTAGCATCACTGTTTGGTGTGGTGCTGCTTTTGCTGTGGCTTGTGGTGTTAAATTGGTTGCCCATAATGCTGAAGAAAAAAATGCGCAGCTAATAAATAGGCTAGATAGCGCTGTTAGAGAAAATCCCAGATGTACTTTGATCATGTATGCCACCTAATAAGAAATATGCCTTAATAATACGATGACATTCTTAAGGGAAAATTAAGCTTCAAAATCAGGAAGCGTAAGTTTTACTTAAGGTTTCTTATTTATAGTGGGTAAACCTCTGTAAATTAAGGAACATCAAGTGACGACTTCTTTCAGGCCTTTTAGGCAAATAAAATGGCTGGTAGCGTCGATGCTTGCTTTTTTGTTGGTATCGCAAGTGCTTGCTGCTGATGACTTTTTGAAGCCCTCGGAAGCATTTCAAGTAGAAATTGATAGCGCTAAGAAAGAGGTAACTTGGACTATTGCTGATGGTTACTACTTGTACAAGTCGCGCGTAAAAGTATTGTTGGCAGAAGATAAAACAGCATCGGTACCTTTTCATTTTTTAACCAAAGCTGAAGAAAAGGATGATCCTAATTTTGGTTTGGTTAATGTCTTTCATAACAGAATGGCGATTGCTATTGATGCTAATAATCAAAAGTTGGGTAATCTAAAAGTTACATATCAAGGCTGTGCGGCGGCGGGCTTGTGTTATCCACCACAAACTAAGATTGTGGCTTTTGGCGGCAGTGATAAAGCCGATGATACTAAGCAATTATCTGTTTCTGAGCCTTCCAAATCCGCCGGTGATACGGTGCAAGCT
This sequence comes from Marinomonas sp. ef1, assembly GCF_002806845.1. Lineage (NCBI taxonomy): Bacteria > Pseudomonadati > Pseudomonadota > Gammaproteobacteria > Oceanospirillales > Oceanospirillaceae > Marinomonas > Marinomonas sp. ef1. Next base: position 4,819 of record NZ_NHTT01000019.1, read on the forward strand.
CTTCCTAAAGCATCTATTGAAGGTGAAGAAGGTCAGTTAGCTAAGTTGTTATTAAATGGTGATCGCTTCTGGGTGTTGATTACCTTTTTTGTTTTAGGTTTAGGTTTGACTTTTACGCCTTGTGTATTGCCGATGATTCCAATATTAGCTGGTATTATTGCTGGTCAAGCTGGAAACATTACAGCTAAAAAAGGCTTTTTCTTATCACTTTCGTATGTCTTGGGTATGTCTTTTTCTTATAGTATGGCGGGAGTTTTAGTTGGTATTTTTGGTGCACAACTTAATCTTCAAGCTTTGTTTCAAGCTCCCGGTGTATTAATTAGTTTTAGCGTGCTGTTTGTTCTTTTGTCTTTTGCGATGTTTGGCTTCTATGAATTACAGTTGCCTATGTTTCTGCGTGACAGGTTAGATAGGTTAAGCCAGAAAAGTGTCGGTGGACCATATCTTGGTGTTGGAATTATGGGAGCTATCTCTGCACTAATTGTTTCGCCTTGCGTCTCTGCGCCGTTAGCTGGTGCCCTAATTTATATCAGTACAACTGGTGATGCTGTTCTTGGTGGCTGTGTGTTGTTTGTTATGAGTTTAGGGATGGGGGTTCCTTTGTTGTTAGTCGGCTTAGGTGGAGGTAAATATCTTCCAAAAGCGGGCATATGGATGATGCAGGTAAAGGCCGCATTCGGAGTAATTTTGTTGGGTGTTGCTGTTGCTTTGGTGTCTCGTATTGTATCTGACACTGTGAGTATTTATTTGTGGTCATTGCTTTGTATTATTTATGCTGTGCATCTATCTCCTTTTCAATTGGGTGGTAACGGGTGGGGAAAGACTCGACAAGGTTTTTCAATAATTCTCTTGATCTATGGGACTGCATTATTTACCTCTGGATTAGCGGGCAAACCTAGTTTAGACAAACCGTTAGGGTATTTTTCTGCAGTATCGAATGACGTGAGCTCTGCTGAGGTAAAGCCTTTGTTTGATCGCATGCAAGAAGTTGTTCTTGTTGAAAATGCGATGCAACAGGCCAAAGCTAATGGAAAGGCAGTGGTTTTAGATATGTACGCTGACTGGTGTACAGCTTGCTTGGAAATGGAAAAAAATGTCTTTAGTAGCAGTAATCTAAAAATATATTCAAATAACATTTCATTTCTGCAGCTTGATCTCACTGAAAATATGCCCGCTCAACAAGCATTTTTATCAAAATATGGCGTATTTGGTCCGCCAACTCTGTTATTCTTTTCTTCTCATGGTGATTTGATCAACGTTCGCCAAGGTGAAATGGATTTAGCGCAATTTAATAGCATGCTGCAATCAACCTTGGCGAACTTATGAAAGAAGGAATAGGTTTGCGAATACTAGTTGTAGAGGATGATCTTTCGTTAGCGGATGGTCTTGTAACTGCCTTAAAACGTGAAGGTTACACAGTTGATTTGCTTCATGATGGAATCCATGCTTTGGAAGCATTAGCTAATGAAGTGTTTGACTTGGTTGTATTGGATTTAGGTTTACCAAGGTTAGATGGCTTGGCTGTGCTTAAGCAACTACGAGCCAATGAAAATGCAGTGCCGGTACTTATTCTTACTGCAAGGGATGCATTGGAGGATAGGGTTGCTGGTTTGGATTTAGGTGCCGATGATTATTTGGTGAAACCTTTTGATGTAACCGAATTGAAAGCGAGAGCTCGGGCTTTATTGCGCCGCAGTTACGGTCGAGCAATCAGTGAGATTCACTATAAAGGCCTTGTGCTATTTCCAGCGAGCCACAAAGTGACCTATCAAGACAAAGACGTTAATCTTACTCGAAGGGAATACTCTTTGCTGCATGAGCTGGTGAGCCAACCTGGCCATGTTTTTACTCGAGATGTTTTACAGCAACTGATGTATGGGTGGGGTGATGATGTAGAAAGTAATGCGCTTGAAGTGCATATACATCATCTGCGAAAAAAACTGTTTCCAGAGTTAATTCGCACCATACGAGGTATTGGCTATGTGGTCGATCAAGAAGTGGGCTAATGAAAAACTATTAAGCTCAATTAGGCGAAGAACCCTGTTTTTTGTCATGTGTATTTTTACCATGACAAGCATCCTTATCATGGTAATTGGTTTGCTGTTTGCTAATCATGAGGTCGAAGAGTTATTTGATGCTCGTTTAGCTCAACAAGCTAGATTACTACTAACCTTGTCCGAGAATATTGAAAAGCTTGGTTCGAGTAAAAACCCTTCATTCCCTTTATTAGTTGATGCAGCAAATACTGATGCATCCGTTGGACATAAATACGAAAGTAAAATTTTTTATCAGATTTGGAGTGGTGATGAATTAAAAATTGCGTCTGATTCAATGACGCTATCTCATCAGAGAGAAGATTCGTTTGGTTATGGCGATGCAACAGCTGATCATTACCAATGGCGAACTTTTACCTTAATCCAAACAGCTGGAAATATTAAAGTCATCGTTGCGGAGCGTGCTGATGTAAGAGGTGAAATTTCAGATCAAATAGTCTTTCAAACTCTTTTTCCTGAAATATTAGCCTGGCCTATTCTAGCTGTTCTCGTTTGGGCGGCTGTTGGTTTTGGTCTTGAGCCACTTCAGCAGCTTGCTCAGCGTATTCAAAAGATTACTCCTACCAAATTAGAACCTATTGAAATGTCTTATGTTCCAGAAGAATTGGTGCCCGTGAAAACGGCCTTGAACGGATTGCTTATTGAAATTGATGTATTGATGGAAAGGGAAAAGCGTTGGATAGCAGATGCAGCTCATGAATTAAGAACTCCTTTAAGCATTCTCCGAGTTCATGCTGAAAATGCAGCATCCGCTGAAAATGATCAAGAGAGAAATCAATCCTTAACTCAGTTAACATCAGGGGTTGATCGGTCAACTCGAATTGTGTCTCAGTTGCTTGCGCTTGCTCGTCTTGAACACCAGAAAAAAGTCACTAAAGAAGACGTTGATGTGCTGGCAATTAGTCGCTCAATGATTGCTGATATTCTTCCTTTAGCTTGGAAGAGAAATGTTGAAATTAGCCTGGATGTTGATGATAGTTTGCCTTGGAGTTGTTATGTCGAACCTAATCATGTTGAGATATTGCTGCAAAATCTAATTAGCAATGCGATTAAGTTTTCTCCTCAGGGTTCTATTATACAAGTGGTTTGGTCCCAGTTTGCAAATCAAGTTGAATTAAAAGTAATCGATGCAGGCAGAGGCGTTAGCAAAGAAGAAAAGCAAAGACTCAGCGAGCGATTTTTTCGTTCTGGAGAAGTCGAAGGGGCAGGCCTTGGACTTTCTATTGTTAAGAATATTGTCGATAAATATCAAGGAGTGCTTTCCTTTGAGGATTCACTTCCTCACGGTTTGACAGTGCGGGTTGCATTGCCCATTCTAGCGATAAAATAAGTTTCTCTTCCTAAAAAGAACGTTTAGATAAGCTATTACGTTTTGAGTAAATACCAGACATTGTCTGGTATTTTTTTGCCTACGTTTTGGCTTTAAGTTTTAGTCATGTTCATTTTTTCGGCATTTATTTTTTACTTAAGCATTCCTTTGTGACTTGGATTAGTTAGCTAAATATAATGTTTATCATAAGTGATCTAATGGTTACACATCTAAATAGTTCTTGATCATTTGGTTCGTTTTATTTAGTGTAAAGAGACTTATTGCTATTTTTTATCCATTTTTCTAAGGAACATGAGGTTTATTATGAAAAAATCACTAGGTAAATATCTTATATCTCTAATGAGTTTTACTATTGCTCTTTTCTCTGTATCAGTGGCAGCAACCACATTAGATAAGATAAAAGATGAGGGCACAGTGACTATAGGTGTCGCTAATGAAGTACCGTATGGCTATACCACACCAGATGGAGAGCCTGCTGGTGAAGCGCCTAGTATTGCAGTCAAAGTTTTGAACGATTTGGGCGTAGACAATGTAAAAGTTGTCGTGACGGAATTTGGCTCTTTGATTCCTGGTTTGCGTGCAGGGCGTTTTGATGTGATTGCAGCTGGTATGTACATTACCCCAAAACGTTGTAAACAAATTCTATTCTCTAATCCTACCTACAGTATCGGTGAGGGCTTTTTGGTTCAGAATGGGAATCCGAAAGAGTTAAATGGTTACGATAGTATTGATAGTAAAGCTGTTAAGTTAGGCGTGATGTCTGGTTCTGTAGAATACGGTTATGCTCGTGATTACGGTATCGATTTAAGTAAAGTCGTCACTCTTCCAGATTATCCATCTGGTGTTGCCGCTCTTAAATCTGGTCGTATTGATGCTCTAGCTGGTACTAGCTTGACGATGGCATCTTTGGCTCAGAAAGATGATCGTGTTGAGTTAGCTCAACCTTTTACACCTCTTATGATTAAGGGTAAATCAGTTAAAGGTTACGGTGGCTTCGGTTTCCGTCCAGCGGATACGGCTTTGCGTGACGCCTTTAACACAGAATTAAAAGGCTTCATCGATACGAAAGAACACATTGCAATGGTAGAGCCTTATGGTTTTGGTAAGCATACCTCTCCTGGTGGCATGACTGCTGCGAAACTGTGTAAATAACACTGGGGAATTAGACTCATGGAATTTGGAGAAATTGTCTCCGTATTACTCCAGGGGGCCGTTGTCACAATACAAATTGTGGCAATGGCATTGCCTCTCGCCGTGTTAATGGCCTTCAGCTTTGGATTGATTCGCCTTTACGCTCCAGCCCCCTTCAAACAAATTGCAATTGTTTATATTGAGTTCTTTCGAGGAACGTCAGCACTTATACAGTTGTATTGGATCTATTTCGTACTGCCATTTTTCGGAATTACCATTGATGCCATGACGGCGGCAGTTGTTGCTTTGGGACTAAATATCGGTTCGTATGGAACGGAAGTGGTACGTGGTGCTATTCAATCGGTACCGAAAGGACAATACGAAGCGTCAATTGCATTGAACTTCACTTCTTCACAACGATTGTGGCGAATTATCATGCCGCAAGCATTAGTTAATATGATCCCACCTTTTGGTAATTTGGCCATTGAGTTAGTCAAAGCAACGTCATTGGTTTCTTTGATAACGATAGGTGATTTGACCTTTAAAGCCAAAATGCTAGCCGATACCACCTTACAGGTTGGTGAGATCTTTGGCGTTGTGTTGTTATTTTATTTTGTTATGGCTCAATTCTTAGTCTTTTTTATTAGACGTTTAGAAACACACCTTAGTAAAGGTTTAGGTCGTGGAGGGCTTCATTCATGAATGGATTTCATTGGGACTGGGCGTTTACATGGGAAGTGCTTCCCATGATTTTGTCCGCAGCAAAAGTGACCTTACTGGCGACCTTACTAGGTAGTATTTTTGCCATTGTGATGGGGCTGGTATTTGCCTTGCTGCGTCGCAGTAAAAGTCGAACGCTGCGCATATCTACATATTGGATTGTTGAGTTTATTCGTAGCACGCCTTTGCTGGTACAGATCTTCTTTCTATATTACGTGATGCCAGAATTTGGGATCAGTATGTCGCCACTCGCTACGGGGGTATTTGCCTTAGGACTTCACTATGGCGCGTATTTATCAGAAGTATTCCGTAGTGGTATCGATGGCATTGAGAAAGGCCAATGGGAAGCAGCAAGAGCACTGAATTTAACAATAATTGATACTTACAAAGACATCGTGCTTCCTCAGGCCATTCGTCCAATGATTCCTGCGACCGGTAATTACATCATTGCCATGTTTAAGGAAACACCTCAGCTTTCTGCGATTACGTTATTGGAAATATTGCAAATGGCGAAGATTATTGGCTCTGAAAACTTCCGTTATCTAGAACCCTTTACCTTAGTTGGGATTTTGTATCTCGTGTTTAGTCTTTTAGCTGCCTACGGTATTCATCAGGTTGAAAGACGCTTTCCAAAAGAAGGATTTAGTTTGAAATGAGTGCACCCATTATTGAATTCAAAAATGTGAAAAAGTGCTTTGGTGAAACTGTCATTTTTAGTGATTTTAACTTTAAAGTAGAAGAAAACGAGATAGTTTCAATCATCGGACCAAGTGGCTCAGGTAAAAGTACCTTGTTACGTATCTTAATGACATTAGAAGGCATCGATGGTGGTTATATAAATGTTGCAGGTGAATCGCTTTGGCATATGCCTTGGCAGGGACAATATGTTCCTGCGAACAGCAAGCACTTGCATAAGATGCGAAATCATCTTGGTATGGTTTTTCAGCATTTTAATTTGTTTCCTCATATGACCGTGAAGCGCAACATTACAGAAGCGCCAATGCGCGTAAAAGGTGTTTCAAGAGCCGAAGCTGAGGAGTTCGCAGAAAAATTGCTGCAATTAGTTGGTTTGGCCGATAAAGCGGATAGTTACCCAAATGATTTATCTGGTGGTCAGAAACAGCGAGTGGGTATTGCGCGAGCGCTTGCGATGAAACCATCTATTTTATTGCTGGATGAGATTACTTCGGCTTTGGATCCAGAATTAGTTGATGAAGTATTGGACGTTATTCGTAATCTAGTAAAAGAAGAAAGTTTTACTATGTTGCTGGTGACTCATGAAATGTATTTTGCTCGTGAGATTAGTGATCGAGTGTGCTTTTTTGATAAAGGCGCCATAGTGGAAGAGGGTGAGCCAGAGGCTATTTTTACTCAGCCAAAGGAAGAGCGCACAAAGGCTTTCCTAAACGCTTATATTGGTCAGTGATTTTTATAACTGCTTAACTAGTTAATATTTATAAGGCGCCATACGGCGCCTTATTTTTTAGTCGTGACAAGTTACCTAGTCTACAAGGATAATGACAATATATTTTATGGAGTATTGTGCAAATGGCGCCTTTGTATAGCGTAATTTTTTTAACTTTAGCTGCTGGCTTAGCAATGCCATTGGGCGCCTTAATTGCCAATTTTGAACGTATAAAACCAGAATGGTTGGAAACTGAGCTCATGCATGGCATTACTGCATTTGGTGGTGGTGCTTTATTATCCGCTATTGCCTTAGTTTTAGTGCCTGAAGGTGTTCAGCATTTTGTGCCATGGTCTGCTGCGTTGTTGTTTCTATTAGGTGGCGTGGGCTTTATGTTGCTTGATATTTGGTTATCCAAACAAGAAACTTCAATGAGTCAACTGGTGGCAATGTTGGCCGATTTTATTCCTGAATCTTTAGCCTTGGGCGCTGCATTCGCTTTAGGTACTATTAATGGTGTATTGCTTGCAGCACTTATTGCCATGCAAAACCTTCCTGAAGGCTTTAATGCTTTTCGAGAGCTGAAATCGTCATCCCATTACAGTGCATTCACAATTATTTCGTGCTTTGCTTTACTGGCATTATCAGGTCCAGTAGCGGGTGCTATAGCTCATATTTGGCTCGCAGAATGGCCTGCCGTGGTATCAGGGATAATGCTGTTTGCGTCAGGTGGTATCTTATATGCCGTGTTTCAAGATATTGCTCCTCAGGTTGCCTTGGATAAACACTGGCTGCCGCCGATGGGAGCAGTCATGGGGTTTGCACTTGGTCTGATTGGCTATATGTTGGTTCATTAATAAAAATGTATACAAAAATAGTTTTTATGAAATATAGTGAGTACTCTTTTTAAGCCATACAGGTAGTAGGGTTGTGCTCAGAATATTAAATGATGTTAGTTTGAGTGCACTTGTCGCAGGTTTTGTGGCAGTGCTAATTGGTTTTGCGAGCTCCGTTGCAATTGTCTTTCAGGCGGCTCAAGCCGCTGGTGCGGACTCTAATACCATTGTGTCTTGGATTATGGCACTGGGATTTGGTATGGGAGCTACCTGCTTTTTCCTTTCTTTATGGTATCGATCTCCTGTTATTACGGCATGGTCAACGCCTGGTGCGGCATTGTTAGCAACCAGCTTAGGAACAATAAGTTATGCCGAAGCGATTGGTGTGTTCGTTTTTGCAGGCATATTAACTCTTGTAACGGGCATATCTGGCTTATTCGATAAGGTCATGCGTTTGGTTCCGTTGCCTTTAGCTTGTGCCATGTTAGCTGGTGTACTTTTCAAGTTTGGCCTTTCTATATTTGACTCCATGATGAGTGATGTTTTCCTCGTAGGGATTATGCTGATTACTTATTTGGTGAGTAAACGTCTTGTACCTCGCTATTCTGTGTTGTTTGTATTGGTCTCAGGTGTTGCGTTTGTGCTTGCAAGATCTGATGGGCAGCTTATGTCTACTATCCCTTTTGCTCTTGGCTCTCTGGTATGGGTTTGGCCTGAATGGAATATCGGCGCACTAATCGGTATTGGCATTCCTTTATACATAGTAACTATGACATCTCAGAATATTCCAGGTGTTGCCGTGATGCGCAGCAGTGGTTACCAAACACCAGTATCTCCATTAATCAGCTGGACAGGGTTTACCTCTATTCTTATGGCGCCATTAGGCGGTTTCGCTTTCAACTTGGCAGCGATTACTGCCGCAATTTGCTCAGGCGATGAATGTCACAAAGATCCTAAGCGACGTTATATTGCGGGCCTATCTGCTGGTGTGTTTTATGGGCTTGCTGGTTTAGCGGGTACCTCAGTAGTTGCCCTGTTTTCGATTTTTCCTACAACCATGATTGCTGCTTTAGCGGGTATAGCCTTGTTAGGAACCATCGGTATGAATTTGAAAAATGCGATGGCAGATGACTCTAATCGAGAAGCGGCGTTAGTTACCTTTTTAGTCACTGTTTCAGGTGTTTCGTTTGGTGGTATCGCATCGGCTTTTTGGGGGATTTTATTCGGTGTGATTTGTTTGCTGATATCTAATATTAGGCTCAAATAAAAGGTTCTTTTAATGGATGTTAGTCAAAGTATCAAAGAAGATATCTTGAAAAATCAGCTGCCGAGGGGTGTCCCTCTTCGGCAAGCGATCCTTTCAACTCGATATGGTGTCAGTAGAATTCCTATTAGGGATGCGTTGCTATCATTAAAGTCCGAAGGTTGGCTTGTTCCAAATGGGAAAGCAGGTGTGATGATTCCTGATTTGAATTGGACGGAAGCGGAAGATCTTTATTTGATGCGAGCTGAACTGGAATGTTTGTTGTTTAGTATGGCATTTGATTATATCAGTGAGGAAGACCTAATAAAGGCGAGGCATTTCTTAACGAAATTAAATAAAGAAAATTTAACTCTGGTCTATAAAGGAGAGCTTAATTGGTTATTCCACCACACTCTGTATAGAGCTGCTGAGCGACCGACATTACAGCGCGTGGTTGAAGGCCTTAATAAACAAGCTGTGCGTTATCTTGGCTTTCAGTACGGTCCATTGGGATATAAGGTAAGAAGTCAGAATCAGCATGAAGAGCTACTTTTACTTATTGAATCAAATAATAAAAATGCTGCGCTCATTTTTCTGAGGCAGCACATAGAAAATGCAGGAATCTTGTTAACTGAGTTTCTGAAAAAACTTAACACATGACTGGGTCAATAGGGTGTTAAAACTCTTCATCAGCAGGCTGAGGTAAATACACAGTTAAACTAGCACCACCTAGGTTTAGAGATGATTCTTTTTTTATGAAGCCTCGAACATCATTCACAACATGAGCTGTGGCTGATAATTCGGCGAAATATAAGCCTAAGCCAGTATTACCTTCAAGAAACTCTTCAGGCTGTTCATCAGTATCAGTCTGTTTGAAGCCTTCACCATCATCTTCAATTGCTATGATGAGAAAATCATTTTCCTTTTTTGCACTAATTAGAATTTTTGATTTTGCAAACCGCAGGGCGTTGTAAACTGCAGTACTGACCACTGCAGTCATTAGACGTTCGTCAAAAATACTAGTTAGATTTGCATCGCAGCTGTACTCTAGCTCTAAACTTTTTGCAATGGCGGAAGGCTGTAGAGCAAAAACTTGGTCATCCAAAAACTCATCAAGTAAAAAAGTATCTACATGTAGGTCATAGCCGTCAGATGCTAGTCTATACAAGTATAAATACTCAACCCATTCATCATTAAGTTTTTTAAGGGACTCTTCAATTAGGATAATTTTTTTTTGATTCGAATCCTTGCTCCCCATTGCGTCTTTAAGGCTTTGCAATTGGTATAGTAAAGTTCCTACCTGATTTTTACTTTCATGAATCGCACTGGCTAAGATAGTGCTGATATCGATTTTTTTCATCTCTAGCTTCCAAAAGATTTTGCGTAGGCGGAACTTTGCTGTTGGGTTGGAGCAATTGCGCTTCCGGATTTTACTTCACTAAGCCAAGCTTCAAAAATTTGTTTGGCAGTTGATATATCATTATCTGCTAAATAAATGTCTATTTCGTAGCTATAGGCTTTTGCTCTATTGTTTGGGTCATCAAAAAAAGATTCGTGTACTTTTTTAAGCGTGCTATTGAAGTTATCTTTTTGACGCGGTAACAGAGGGCCACTGTCCGATATTCTAGCAAGAGACTCTAAATGTTTTAAATAAACATCAGCTGTGTTGTAGCAGGAGTATTTAGCTAAAAATACAGCTCTTCTAAATGACATTTCTGCAGTCGTACTGTCGCTTAGAGATAGGCTTATATTTCCTAGCTCCATTTGACGCAAGATATTCTTAGGAGATCGACCGATAGCTTCAATTAATGTCGCTTGTGCTTCTTCATGCTTTCCTTGAATGACTTGGATTTTAGCAAGCCAATCGTAGGCACTAACAAAAAAGCGATTATCAAGCATCAGTTGTCTAAAGTTTTGTTCTGCTTTGTCTAGCTCTCCCATCAAAAAATAGGACTTTGCTTTGCCAAATAATGCCCAAGGCATTTTTCTGCTTTTTAGGGTTTTATTGAATAGTGATAGCGCTTTTTTGTATTCTTTAATTTCTAATAGGCTCTCGCCTATTATTCTTTCACATTTACCTATTAGAGACGGGTATTTTGTCATCACTTGTTTAGCTGCAGTAATGGCTTCTTCAAAATTGTTTGCGTCAAGCGCGACGTTTACCTTATATAGCCTTTCTTTTGTTTCTAATAGTTTGCTGAGCCGTCTTTGCAAAACAGCCTGAGAAAAGGGCTTTGTAATGTAGCCATCTGGTTGATATTCAATAGCACCCATTACCATTTCAATGGATGTTTCCGCTGTTACCATCAAATAAGTAGCGGTATTTGGAATGAGTTTAGAATGTCTTACTTCTTCTAATAATTGCTGTCCATCCTTGCCATTTCCGAGGTTGTAATCGGACAAAATGACATCAAAGGATTTGTTTCTTAGGAGTTCAATGGCAGTTTCAGCTTTCATAGCAATGTCGATAGACGTAAAACCAAAATCAGTCAGCATTTTTCGCTGCATAATTCTTGCTTCGGCCATATCCTCTATGAGAAGCGCTTTTTTCTTTGAAAAGTCTTGTTGTGCCATAAATAATTACATTCCGTGTCTAGCAATTATAAAAAGGATTTATTTGGATCAATCACGAGATCTTCTGAAAAAATTTCGTCCTCTTCAGAGGTTTGCTGTGGAATAGCGTAGGATTCACTTGCCCATGCTCCCAAGTCAATCAGCTTGCATCTAGGGCTGCAAAAAGGTCGGTCTGGATTTTCTTTGGACCAAGGCGATTTCTTTTGGCAGGTAGGGCAGGCAACCAAGGCTGCAGTATTACTATTTAACATGATTGTGACTCTAAAATTTTTTTGTGTAATTTTAAGACTTTAGCATTCATTTCAGCAATATTACCAGAGTTTTCCAAGACGAGATCAGCTCTCTCAATACGTTCGCTATTGCTTAATTGCGCTGCCATGATTTTTTCTGCGCTTTCTCTACTTATATTGTCTCTGCTCATGACCCGTTGAAGTTGTACATTTTCAGGTACATCGATTGCTATGACTAATTTACATACTGCATCTTGTTTTGTTTCAAATAGAAGTGGGTGAACAAGCAAGGCGTACGATGAGGTAATTGCATGAAGCCGCGTTGATATCTCTTCTCGAATTGCTGGGTGTGTTAGTGCTTCAAGCCATATTCTTTCTTCGGGGTTATCAAAAATAATATCACGCAGGGATTTACGATTTAAAGTGCCGTCGTTTAATAATATGTTGTCACCGTAGCGCTGATGGATATTATTTAAACAATTTGAACCCGGTTCAACAACAACTCTTGCGACGTCATCAGCATCAACGCTTTGAATGCCTATCTCATTGAAATATTTTGTTATTGTGCTTTTACCGGAGCCTATGCCGCCAGCAAGACCGATTATAGTAGGGATATGGGTTGTCATAGGCTAAAAATAAAACACCAACATGGCTGAAAATATTAAAAATGGACCAAATGCCATGTATTTAGCTCCATTTCTATTGGTCAATACAGTGTATAGGATTCCGCTTAAACTTGCACAAAGTAACAAGGGTGTTAAGCCTGAAAGTCCTAACCATGCACCGAGCGCTGCAATAATTTTAGCATCACCTAATCCTATACCTTCTTGACCTCTGAATGTTAAATAAAACCAGCGCAGTGTATAGACAATTCCATAGCCAATTATCATACCTAAGACGCTGGTTTCTAAGGTGTTGTTCGATAGATTAAATAGCAGCGCACAAGCTAGGGCAATGGTACTGCATTCATCCGGTATTAATTGATATTCTAGGTCAATTACTGCGGCTGTTATTAAAACGCTGATCAAAAGTGCATGTAGTACAAGTTGATATGCATCGCTAAATATCCAGGGCAAGGGGAGGCAGAAAACAAGATGAAGAAATTCAACTGAGGGATAGCGATACGAAATGGCGGCTTTGCAATAACGGCATTTTCCTTTGAGCAGTAAGTAACTAAATAGAGGAATAAGATCTTGCCACATTAGTGGATGATGACATTGAAAACAATGAGAGCGCTTATCACTTATTTTATCTGGCGGCAGTTTGTTAAACGGGAGTAAAAGTAATGAATGTGCTTCTTTTTCCCATAAATAAATATTATTAATCGGCCACCTGGCTGTAAATGCTGCAGCATAACTGCCCATGCTCAAGACAACTAATGCATATAAAAACCAGTTTATTGCTATCAAATTCATTTATGACATCTCAATAAGCGGTGCGTATAAAGCGATTAGTGCCGAGGCGACAAACCCTCCAGCGATCAAGAGGCAAACTACGGGAATCAATTTTTCAAGCAGGGATATGTTTTTTTGCCAACGTTTTTCGTGCTCTTTTGCAGCAAGAATAAGTGCTCTCTCTATGTCACCATCTTGTTCTGCTGAATGAAGCGCAATAGACGATTCATTAGGAAACCAATGAGTAGGAAAGCTGGTTGCATAATTTTTACCGAGACGAAGAGTGTAATAGACTTGGTAAATCTCTTCTTTTATGAGCGTATATTGGAAGTACTCGGGCATGCTCCTCAAGGCCTGTTGCAAGGTTAAGCCGGTTTTTCTTGTTGTGCTTAATAACGAAAAGAGTTTAGTTAGCCGAAAGTTGCCACTGTATTTTTCAAGCCAGTAACAAGCGTGACCTTGATATAGGCTCCGTATGATGATGAATTGAATGGCACTACAGACGAGATAAATGCTCACATTATTGGCTAACTCAAAAAAATAACTTTCTCCCATTTTTTGCTGCATTGCTCTATTCGCGATAAGAATAATCAGAGCAATCTGAATAATACAAAAGGGATAAATAATGGATTTTAATAAGCGTTGGGACCAATCGAGTAAGGATTTAAGCTGGATAATTGACACGGCGATGCTTTTTTCACAGTCTTCTCTTGAGCCTTGTGAATTAAGGAGTTGGCAGTATGGTATAGCGGACGTTTGCGTCAGTTTGCTTAATGCTTCGTTGAAAACCGTACCGTTTTCTAGCTCGGTTAATATAGCTTTACTGATATTTGCGATTTTTGGGTGAGTAGCCGAAAGAGCAAAATGGGAAATTGCTTGATTTAATTGAAGCCCAGAGTGTAGAGCGCTCTGTATCTCTTCATAAAAAATTTGCAGTGACTTGTAATCTAGCTTTTTAGGGGTCCACTCTGAGATTGATATTTGCCAGCATCCTCGGTTTATATAATCAAAGACAACATTGTTTTCGGATAATTCGTGTCGGTAATCAATCTTTCCATTTAGGTGCTGAATTTTATACCAAGGCATTTTGCACCTCACTGTTCTGAAAGGGAAAAGCTTCCCATAGGGATGGGGATGAAATAAGTGTGTCATAATCTTTCGGTAGCAATTCATTCCATAGTGGTCGTAAAGCGTTGAACATTGGTTGTTGTGAAGACGCTTTGTAGAGCATAGATTGATGGATGATAAGTTTTAATGAACTCACCAAAGAGAAAAAATCTACTTGCCAACCATGGCAGCGGTGCACGGCGTCGAGTGCAGAGTTTGTATGCAATGTAGCTAGCACGAGGTGTCCGGTCAATGCCGCATTTACTGCAAGATTGGCAGTAACGGCATCGCGCACTTCTCCGACCATAATCACATCTGGATCTTGTCTTAGGAAGGATTTCAAAAGAGCTGCAGAGTCCAAGCCAATGGCTGGATTGGGTTCACATTGAAACAAGCCTTGAATTTCGTATTCGACAGGGTCTTCTATCGTAAAAATAGTCTTCTTTCCTGTGTTTAAAGTATCAAGGCACGAATAGAGAGTCGTGCTTTTACCTGCACCTGTTGCCCCACAGACCAAAATTAAACCACTAGAGCTATTTAAGATTGTGCTCAGGGCAGTAAACAAAGATCGCTGTATGCCGATATTTTCAAGCTCTAAACGGTTTTTTTCAGGGAGTAGGCGCAAAGCTACTTTTTCGCCTTTAACCGTGGCAATAATACTGACCCGAATAAAAGTGCTTCGACTTCTTTCCTCAAAAAGAAATTGACCTTCTTGTGTTCGCCTTGTTTCTGACAAGTCTAAATTAGCGCGCATTTTTATGCGGTTAATTAAGCTTGTTCCTTGAGCTAAATTAGCTACTTTATGAAGTGATCCATAACAGCGTTGATAAATTTGAATGCCAAGATTTAAGTGTTCTATGTGAATATCGGTTGCATGATTACTCACAGCGTTAGATATTATTTCTTCTAAAGTCATTTGTCTGCTCCAGCCACACTGTCACATTGAAGCGGAAGGATGTTACTTTCTAAGTCTGAGAGGCATTTCCAATTCCTATCGGCATCGCGAGAGTATCTTAGATATTGGTTTTCAGTAATGCCGGTGCTGTCATTTAGTGTGAGAACAATATTCCCCATACCTTTGTTTTGGCTGTCTACAGAAATAGATTTGGTAATTGAGCCTTCTGCTAGGGATTGTTTTATGAGATTAAACTCTGCTTCGCTAGGAAAGGACCCATGTAAAAGAATGAATTCTTCAACCAGAGATTGATGTTGGGTAGCGAGGTTTTGTACTTCTATTAGTTTTGCTTTAGCAATTTGACGGGTAAATGTGGGGGCTGAAAGGCTTGCTATTATAGAAATAATGGCAATAACAACCATTAATTCTAATAACGTAAAACCACGTGTGGATAGACGAGAAAGTAACATTCTTCACTCCTTGAAGATTCTGTAATCATTGGCATCCTGCCGAAAAACTTAACTCATTAAGTTTTTATAGACTAAACAATTTGATCGAGAAAGTCTCCCGTTGGTGTTTTTTCTTGATAGCTATTGGTTTTACTCTCTTTAGTTGATGCGTGAATGGTTGGTTCAATATCATCTTCGATGAACTCTTCTTCTAGTTCCAACAAGATATCATTGTTTTTTCTAGCTTCGATTTCTTCGAGTTTTTTTCTATTTCGCTGGGATAATGCTTGGCCTTGCTCTGAAATAGTGACAACAAGATCACTCGAAGCCTTGGCGTTTCGAGCGTTAAGCGCTGCCATATTAGTGTCTTCATCAGAGCGTAAGTCAAATGTTGTGTAGCCAGGAGTGGTCATACTTGTGAAGGTATGATTTGAAAGCGCTATAGAATGAGGAAGGCTACCAGACATGTTGATCACCCACGTAATGTTTATCTACAAATACTAATTGGCAATATGAAATATGTCCACTTTCTAATCAAATTCAGTTGGGAAACTTCTTATCTTTATTAATTAACTCGTCTTCACTCATTAGAAAGCAAAGACGAGTTAAGGGATAAATTAGCTGGTAGATTATTCGCCTTTAAGCTTGCCCGCCTGAATAGCGGTAATAGCAATGGTGTAGACGATATCGTCGACCAACGCACCACGAGACAAGTCGTTAACAGGTTTACGAATGCCTTGCAGCATAGGTCCGATGCTAACTACATCGGCACTTCGTTGAACGGCTTTATAGGTGGTGTTGCCAGTATTTAAATCTGGGAAAATAAATACAGTGGCTTTACCAGCTACTTTGCTGTTTGGCGCTTTTTGCTTGGCTACTTTTTCCATGATTGCAGCGTCGTATTGTAGTGGTCCATCAATTAACAGATCAGGCCGAAGTCTTTGCGCAATCGCGGTAGCTTCTCTGACTTTATCAACATCGTTACCTGTACCAGAACCACCAGTGCTGTAGCTAATCATGGCGACTTTTGGGGTAATGCCAAATGCTGCAGCAGAATCAGCACTTTGAATGGCAATTTCTGCGAGTTGCTCAGCCGTTGGGTCTGGGTTTATAGCGCAGTCACCATAGACCAATACTTGATCCGGCAAACACATGAAGAAAATCGACGAGACAAGATTTGAATTAGGTGATGTCTTTATTAATTGCAGGGCAGGGCGAATGGTGTTGGCAGTAGTGTGCACAGCACCTGAAACCAAACCATCAACATCGCCAACTTGCAGCATCATGGTACCCAATACAACATTATCTTCAAGCTGTTCACGAGCAACAATATCAGTAAGTCCTCGACTTTTTCTCAACTCAACCATCGGTGCTACGTAGCGTTCACGAATGCTGTTCGGATCGAGTATTTCAACACCATGACTTAATTCAATACCGTTGTTTTGAGCAATACGGAGAATCTCGGTTTCGTTACCTAATAATGTACAGCGAGCAATGCCACGCTCCGCACATATAGACGCCGCTTGAATGGTGCGAATCTCTTCACCCTCTGGAAGAATGATGCGTTTATTCAAGGAGCGAGCGAGCTCAATCAAACGGAATCGAAACGCTGGAGGAGATAGTTTTCTTTCTTCTTGGTTCAAGGCAAAAGAGTTGATCCAATCGTGATCTATACAACGAGCAATATGCTCTTTAACCATTAAGACTCGCTCTTTATCATCAAGTGGAATCTCTTGGTTAAAAGATTGCATATTAATAACGGTTTCCCAGCTGTTAGATTCAACAGAGAGGATTGGCAATCCTTTTGCCATGGCTTTACCACAAAGCGCCATCAGTGCTTCACTTGGCTGATAACCACCAGTAACCACTAGTGCTGCAATTTTAATATCATTAAGCGCTGCAATAGCTGTCGCCATGATGATGTCAGTACGATCACCGGGAGTGAATACTAAAACACCTGGTCGTAATGCTTCTAGCATATTTTCCACGCCGCGAGCACATAGTGTGTAAGATTGTACTCGCCGAGATTCGATTTCACCCGCATTGATAATACGAGCACCAAGAAAGTCAGCTACATCTTTAACACGAGGATAGGTCAGTTCGTCCGCTTTCGGTATTTGACCTAGCAGACTAAAGTTGCGTTTGAAAATTCCTCTTTGGGCAAACAAATCGCCGTAGGATTTAACGCCCAATGACCCTGGTGTGGTTTTATTTAAAATACAACCAATAACATCGTTGGCCTTTATGCCACCGTAAGAGCCTGCGGCAATCTCAACATGATGTTCAAGTTCGTTAACTCTCATGTTGTTTGGCGCAGTGACTAAAACTAAGCCAGCGTCTAGTGTTCTAGCAATGGCTTTATTTAGCCTTGTTGCATATGGGTGTCCGGCGATCTGCGCAAGACCTTCTACAATAACCGTTGAATCTGGTTCAACACTTGCTTGAAAACGGCCAACAATTTCTTCCATGAGTTCGTCGATATTATCGTTGTACAAATAACGTTCAGCTTCATGAAGCGGAATTGGCTCAGCAGGTGTTAGTGTTGAACCTTGCGCAACCATAGCCGTTGATTTGTCTGGTCCTTTATCTCCTGGTTGAGGCTGGGCGATAGGCTTGAAGAAACTGGCTTTTAATCCCTGCTGTTCAAGTGCGCGGACAAGACCTACAGAGACGGATGTTAGGCCGACACCTGGGCCCGTAGGAACGGTCATGAGTACATTTATTGACATATCTGATGAATCCTAAATTAGTCCATTATGGTTAGCATAGTTTCGATCAATGCTGAATTAAGCTTATAGTATCTAGTGCGATCATTAGCTCTTCGTTAGTAGGTATAATCCATACATTCGTATTGCTGCTATCAGAGCTAATATTTATCGTTTCGCCACGAGGTGCATTTTCATTTAATGTTGAGTTTATACCGATATTCAGTGCTTTCAAATGATTGCAAATGACTTGGCGTAAATAGCTTGAATTCTCACCGATACCACCAGTAAAGACCAAATGATCAATACTTTCTAAAGTTGTTGCCACACTTGCTAAATGTTTGGCAGTGCGGGCTGCGAACATGTCTAAAGCCAGTTTAGCTCTAGGGTCACCAGATTCCATTGCTTCTTCTAATGTTCGACAGTCATTAGAAATTTCTGATACACCAAGTAGACCACTTTTTTTGTTTAGAATATCAAGCGCTGCGTCAGCGGATATATTTTCAGCTTGGCTAATAAAAGACAGCAGGCTTGGGTCGAGGCTTCCTGAGCGAGTGCCCATCATTAAGCCTTCTAATGGCGTGATGCCCATGCTGGTATCAGATGATAGACCTTTGTTTATTGCGCAAGTACTGGCTCCATTGCCCAGGTGAGCAACAAGTACGCCTTGTTGATCACTGCCTTTCGCAATTTGCGCTAACCGCTGACTAATATAGCGATAGCTAGTGCCATGGAAGCCATACTTGCGAAAATGATGTTCTCGATAAAAATGCATTGGAATAGGGTACAGGTATTGTTCTGGTGCCAGAGTTTGATGAAATGCAGTATCAAAAACAGCTACTTGAGGCAGTCCTGGGAAAAGCTCAAAAGCCACTTCCATCCCTTTTGCGTGAGCAGGGTTATGTAGTGGCGCAAATTGGGCGCACTCTTTAATACTATCTATGACATTTTGATTGATTAGTGCAGATTCACTAAAATTTTCACCGCCGTGTACAACACGATGACCTATGCCTGCTAATGAGCTTTCAATGATAGGGTGATTGCTAAGCCAATCTTTTATGTGAGCTACAGCATTTTTATGGCTGCCATCTTCTAGTTGAATAACATTTTTCTGCCCTTCAAACTTAAAGGTGATGCTACTCTCGTCCGAACCTAATCTTTCTGCGATACCTTCGACTAGAGTTTTTTGTCCAGCATTGGCAAGAATGGCAAATTTTAAAGAAGAGCTGCCGCAGTTGATGACTAAAATACTATCTTTCATAGTTATTCCTGAGATACGCGCAAAGACAGGTCTATTGCTTGGATGTGTTTTGTTAGGGCTCCAATGGATACAAAATCAACGCCTGTTTCAGCTACCTTTAATAGACGATCTTTGTCCATGTTTCCTGATGCTTCAAATTTAACTTGACCTTTGAAGTCTGAAACCGCTTTGCTCATATCTTCATACGAAAAATTATCTAGCATAATGATATCTGCGCCAGCAGCGACTGCCATGGCAACTTCTTCTAAATTTTCTGTTTCTACTTCAATGGTTTTACCTGGCGCGATTTTTTGTGCCATGCTGACAGCGTTGGCAATTGATCCTGTGGCCATGATGTGATTTTCTTTTATCAAAAATGCATCATATAACCCCATTCGGTGATTTTTCCCACCGCCAACAGTTACCGCATACTTCTGTGCTCGGCGCATGCCTGGTAGTGTTTTTCGTGTATCCAAAATGGTTAATTGCGTGCTTGATACGATTTCACTGTATTGGCGAGTCACCGTAGCAGTATAAGAAAGTGTTTGTAAAAAATTTAGAGCAGTGCGTTCACCCGTTAGGATTGTTCTTGCATGACCTTTAATAGTCAAAAAAGGTTTGTTGCTTTCCAGCGTATCGCCTTCATTATTATGCCAAGTGAGAGTAGTTATGTTTCCTAATTGAGCAAATACTTCGTTTACCCAAGCTTGACCGCATAGGACAGCAGGTTCTCGACTGATAACCGTTGCTGTAATTTCTTGATCGTCAGGGATAAGTTGAGCTGTTATGTCCCCGGAGCCTATGTCTTCTTTTAATGCAAACGTAACTTGCGATTGGATGTGCTCGGATAATAGAGCGTTCAGAAGGGTCATGTACTATCCTAATTTTGCCAAGTAAATAAAGAGTATTGTAGCGTTATATTGGTAATGCGTCAGTGTTGATTTTTTTATATTCATTGATTTGCATGGTCTTTCTAGACAGAAAAGAGCATAAATTTAGAATTTGTAAGTATAGATCTAGCTTTTTAAATGGAACTTCTTGCTTAACTGGGCACTATTTTTGTGTTTCTACCTGAGGCGGACTTAAGAGCGGATTAGTCTCTATAGAGCTAATAATGTGATACAGATTATCATTTTTTGAATAGTATATTGGCTTTGATACTGTGTATTCTTCGCTGTCTGAAGCGAAACATAGGATTCATGCAGTTTATACATCTCATATCTCTGGTGAATTTTGGTGGGGCGCCTTAAGCTTTAAGGCATTTATTATGGAGTTTTTACCTATTTTTATCTGTTTTTAGATGAATTCTAGGAGATTTAAAAGCTTCAAAAGTGCTTTGAGTACTTCAATCTTTATTTGGGTGGCTAGGCGATCTCTTGATTAGGTGTTAATCTAACGCCCGAATTAGATGCTTCTGATATGTAAAAAAGCCTTGTTTAGCGTAAGGTTTTAGTAAAATATCTAGAATGCAAAATCTTAGAAGTGCTCTATCTATGCGCATTCTAAGTAAATGACTTTGATTTTTTACATGCGTTTAGTAAGGCTATTTGTATGTGGAAATTTAATGTTGGGTTTGATGAACCAAACCCAAATTGGAAGCGAACTGACTAGATTTTTAGTGGTCGATGCAATGGAAATAAAATTAAAACAATAATAATTGCCATTGGAACGGATAAAAACGACGCGTTTTAAAACGTAATATACAGTGCGTCGTTTTATCCTAGGTCGGCTGGAACTTAATGGCTATTCATATGAGTTCCGACGGTTCGTTTAAGTAGCCTCCAAGGCTTAAATACACATAATGTCCTTGGTAGGTTAGTATCTGTTCTAATAGCGGGAGTTATTAACACGATGACTGAGCAGCATATTCTCGAAGACATCGATCCAATTGAAACTAAAGAGTGGGTCGATGCGCTTGAGTCTGTCCTTCGCGAAGAAGGTCCTGATCGCGCGCAATACATTTTAAATCGTTTGACGAATGAAGCTTCAAAAGCTGGTACGTCAATGCCGTCGTCTATTACGACTGCATACCGGAATACAATCGCTCCTGAAAATGAGAAGCCATTGCCGGGTGATGTATTTATGGAACGTCGTATACGCTCTATAATTCGTTGGAATGCATTGGCTATGGTAATGAAGGCAAACCGTGTTGATTCAACACTTGGTGGCCACATTACAAGCTTCTCTTCTGCAGCAACGCTTTATGATATCGGTTTTAACCACTTTTTCCGTGGTAATGACGGTAAACAACAAGCGGATATGGTCTTTTTCCAAGGTCATATTTCCCCAGGGATTTACGCGCGTTCATACATTGAAGGGCGTTTGACAGACGAACAGCTTGATAACTTCCGTCGTGAAGTGGATGGCAAAGGTATCTCTTCTTACCCGCATCCTTGGTTGATGCCGGATTACTGGCAATTTCCTACAGTGTCTATGGGTCTTGGGCCATTACAAGCGATTTACCAAGCGCATGTGATGAAGTACCAACATAGTCGTGGTCTTATTGATCAAGGCGACCGTAAAGTATGGGCGTTCCTTGGTGATGGTGAATGTGATGAGCCAGAATCTTTAGGTGCAATCGCTCTTGCGGGACGTGAAAATCTAGACAACCTTATTTTTGTGATCAACTGTAATCTACAGCGTCTTGATGGCCCTGTACGTGGTAACAGTAAAATTGTTCAGGAACTTGAAGGTGTGTTCCGTGGCGCTGGCTGGAATGTCATTAAGTGTCTATGGGGTCGTCATTGGGATCCTCTTTTCGCGAAAGATCACAACGGTTTGCTTGTTAAACGTATGAATGAAGTTTGTGATGGTGAGCTTCAGAACTACAAAGCAAATGGTGGTGCTTATACTCGTGAACATTTCTTCGGCAAATATCCAGAATTGCTAGAAATGGTTAAAGACATGACTGACGATGAGATTATGAATCTTAATCGCGGCGGGCATGATCCTTACAAAGTTTACGCAGCGTATTCCGAAGCGACTTCTCATAAAGGTCAACCGACTGTTATCTTGGCGCAAACCGTTAAAGGTTACGGCATGTTTAAAGCGGCTGAAGCGCAAAACACTGCGCACCAAACGAAGAAGTTGGATGAGGAATCTCTTGCTCAGTTCCGCGATAAATTCGGTATCCCTATTAGCGATGAAGAGCTAAAAGACTTACCTTATTACAAGCCAGCTGAAGACAGTCCTGAAATGCAATATATGCGCTCTCGTCGTAAAGAGTTGCATGGCGCTTTCCCTATTCGTAACCATGATTGTGAAGCGCTTGAAGTGCCTTCTTTGGAAGCATTCAAATCTCAGATCGCGGGAACAAATGGGCGTGAAATTTCTACAACTATGGCGTTTGTGCGTGCACTGAATGTTATGGTTAAAGATAAAAACATTGGTGAGCGCGTTGTTCCAATCGTTGCCGATGAAGCCCGTACCTTTGGTATGGAAGGTATGTTCCGCCAGCTAGGTATTTATTCATCTGAAGGTCAGCGTTATACGCCTCATGACCATACTCAGATTATGTACTACAAAGAATCTTCTGACGGTCAGATTTTGCAAGAAGGTATCAATGAGCCAGGTGCATTCTCTGCATGGTTGGCATTGGCTACGTCTTATGCAAACAGCGCTCTTCCAATGATTCCTGTTTATATTTATTACTCAATGTTCGGTTTCCAGCGTATTGGTGACTTGGCTTGGGCGGCAGGTGATTCACAGGCGCGCGGTTTCTTGATTGGTGCAACAGCAGGTCGTACTACGCTAAATGGCGAAGGTTTGCAGCATGAAGATGGTCATTCCCATATTCAGGCTGGTCTTATTCCAAATTGTGTGTCTTATGATCCAACTTATTCATACGAAGTCGCTGTTATCGTGCAAGATGGCTTGCGTCGTATGTATAAAGAAAAAGAGAGTGTTTTCTATTACCTAACAGTAATGAATGAAAACTACACACACGAAGATATGCCTGAAGGTGTTGAAGAAGGCATTATCAAGGGGATGTACAAGCTTAAATCTCATGCTAAGAAAGCCAATAAGAAACAAGTTCAATTGCTTGGTTCTGGCGTTATTCTTCGTGAAGTTGAAGCTGCTGCAGAGATCCTATTTAATGATTTCGGTGTTAACTCTGATATATGGAGTGTAACGTCTTTCAATGAGCTGCGTCGCGAAGGTCTTGATGTAAGCCGTTGGAATATGCTTCACCCTGAGTCAGAAGCTCGCAAATCTTATGTTGAATCTTGCTTGAATGGCAATGGCCCTGTGATTGCATCTACCGACCATATTAAATTGTTCGCAGATCAAATTCGTCCATTTATAACAGGTACATACAACGTACTTGGTACTGATGGTTTTGGCCGCAGTGATACTCGTGCTCAATTGCGTCACTTCTTCGAAGTTAACCGCTATTGGGTAGTAGTTTCTGCCTTGAATGCATTGTCAAAAGACGGTGTGATTGATGCATCTGTAGTTAGTGGAGCAATTGCTAAGTTTGGTTTAGATCCTGAAAAGCCAAACCCTGTAACGTGCTAATTACCTGACAAGCTAGGTATCTGGCTTAGTGTATGTTTGTAGCTAAGCTAGATAAGTTTTTAAGTTTGATGCGTCTATAAGACAAAGGAGATTTCTGTGAGTACTGAAATCATTCGAGTACCGGATATTGGTGGTGCGACTGATGTCGAAATTATCGAGATCAGTATTAAGGTTGGTGACATTATTGAAGTGGACCAATCTATTATTGTTTTAGAAACAGATAAGGCTTCCATGGATGTTCCATCTTCCATGGCTGGTAAAGTAAAAAGCATTTCTGTGAAAGAAGGCGATAAAGTTTCTGAAGGTGATGAGCTTCTTGTTATTGAGGTTGAAGGTGCAGAAAAATCCGCTCCTGAAACGCCAGTAGAGGCTTCTGCGCCAGCAAAATCTGCCGAGAAGACTGCTCCAGCTTCATCATCTTCTAGTGAAGAAAAAGTTTCTGTGCCTGATATTGGTGGTGCGACTGACGTAGAAGTTATTGAAGTCTGTGTTGCTGAAGGTGATATGGTTGAAGAGGGTGACTCTTTGATCGTTTTGGAAACTGATAAAGCATCTATGGATATACCTTCGCCGTTTACAGGCAAGATCGGTAAAATTTCGATCAAAGTAGGTGATACTGTTTCTGAGGGTGCTGACATCCTTATGTTAATAACTGAATCATCTACGCCTGCAGCTTCAGAAGAAAAAGCGGAAGCACCAAAATCTTCAGCGCCTGCGGCTGCAGCGCCTGTATCTGGTGGTGTTGAGACTGTTAAGGTTCCTGATATTGGTGGTGCGGAAGGTGTAGAAGTTATCGAAGTTGCTGTAGCGGCTGGTGATAAGGTTAAAGAGGGCGATTCTATTATCGTTCTTGAAACTGATAAAGCTTCCATGGAAATCCCTGCGCCGAAATCAGGAACAGTTAAATCTGTTTCTATTAAAGTTGGTGATAAGGTTTCTGAAGGTCATCTTGTTCTTGAGCTTGAAGTGGAAGGTGGTTCTGAAGTTGCGGCGTCTGCGCCGGTTGCTGAAAAAGCGGCTCCTGCTTCTGCTGAAGCGCCTAAAGCTAGTACTGCAAAAGCAGCTCCTGCGGCGGATCAATCTGCTGTATTGTCTGAACCTTCCAAGAAAGTTCACGCAGGTCCAGCGGTGCGTATGCTTGCTCGTGAGCTAGGTGTTGATCTATCTCTTGTTCGTCCTACTGGCCCTCGTGGTCGTATTACGAAAGAAGATTTGCATGCCTATGTGAAAGCTGCTGTACAAAAGGCTGCATCAGCTCCAGCGGGTGTTGCAACAGGTTCTGGTCTACCGACTGTGCCTGATCAAGACTTTAGCAAGTTCGGTGATGTCGAAGTTGTTAAGATGAGTAAGATTCAACGTCTAACTGCTCAAAACATGGTTCGCAACGCACTTGTTGTGCCTCAAGTTACTCAGTTTGATAAAGCTGACATCTCTGATCTTGAAGACTTCCGCAAAGGCTTGAAAGGTGAAATGGAGAAACAAGGTGTTAAATTGACGCCACTTCCATTCCTGATTAAAGCGGTAGCGCAAGCTATGGTTGCGAATCCAAGCTTCAATGTGTCGCTAATGGCCGATGGTGAAAGCTATGTTCAGAAGCATTATGTACACATTGGTATCGCTGTAGATTCTCCTGCTGGCTTGGTTGTTCCTGTTTTGCGAGATGCTGATAAAAAATCAGTTATTCAAATCGCTAAAGAAGCGAGCGAGCTGATTAAGAAGGCGCTTGATAAGCAACTTAAACCTGCCGATATGCAAGGTGGTTGTTTTACTATTTCTAGTTTGGGTGCAATTGGCGGTACTGGATTTACTCCTATCGTTAACTGTCCTGAAGTAGGTATTCTTGGTGTTTCTAAAGCAGACATCGAGCCACGTTGGAATGGTAAAGAATTTGAGCCTCGTACAATGTTGCCATTGTGCTTGTCTTATGACCACAGAGCTGTGAATGGTGGTGATGCTGGTCGTTTCATGACCTTCTTGAACTCATTGCTAAGTGATGTGCGTCGCTTGTCTCTTTAATGAGTCACTTTGGTGAATAGCTAAATAAATAAAAAGCCGCTTACAAAGCGGCTTTTTTTGGTCTATAACTTTTTGATTTTAGTGTTTTTTTTCGGTTTAGTATTTTTGGTTCACTAAGTAATTTTCTTATGTACTGGGTAGGTTGTTAACAGCCTGCATCAAGGCAGATTTTCGTGAGTCGCAGAACGCATTGTGTGGCAATCGGTTTAATACGCCCAATTTTTCAAGTCGTTCTGTGGTTTGTCCGTTGGGACTAAATATATAAACGGCACAATCTGCTTCTATAGCGTCTTTGATGGCGTTTTCTAATGCAAGACCAATAGTTAGGTCCATCATAGGGACTGCGCTCAGATCTAATACTACAGCCTTATAGTTATGTATCCGATTGTGGTGTTTTGCGATGGCCTTACTTGCGCCAAAAATCATTGGTCCGGACAAATAGAAAAGTAATACTTTTCCGTCTGCTTGATCTAGTAATGATTTTTCTTCCTCAGATAGTGGGATGTCATCATCAGCATCACTGATTGCTTTTACATTTCCTGATTGTAGTCGGCTGAGTTTTTCTATTGTCATTATGTTGGCTATAAAGACGCCGATTCCTACCGCGACCATAAGGTCAACAAACACGGTTAGTGCCATTACGCCATACATGATTATGGTTGGCGAGAGGGCAACTTTGTGTGCGCGCTTCAAGAAGCTCCAATCGAGAATATTAATCCCTACATATAAGGCTATGCCAGCAAGCACGGCCATTGGGATCGGGCTGATTAGCTCTGATGCTCCAAGTACAACCAGTAAAAGAATTAAAGCTCTTGTGATGCCTGCAAGTGGTGATTTGCCACCGGACTGTATGTTCACCACGGTTCCCATAGTGGCACCAGCGCCAGGAAGGCCGCCAAGCAGGCCCGAGAAGAAGTTGGCTGTGCCTTGACCGATAAGCTCTCGATTCGAATCGTGCTCTTTGCGGGTTAGGCTATCAGCAATGACGGCTGTTAACAGAGTATCAATACAACCTAAAGTGCCAAGCACCAATCCATTGATGATCATTTCAATAAATACTGAACGTTCAAAATGAGGCCAGTGGATAGATGGTAAGCCAGATGGAATAACACCGATACGACGTACATCCGAGTCACTAAATAGCACAACAGAAACAAGAGTTATTGCGACTAAAGCGACAAGTTGGGGAGGGATGTAGCGACGCCAGTGCTTAGGAAGATAAAATAATACGCCTAATGTTAATAGGCCTAGAAATAATTCGGAAAACTTCAAGTTAACAATAAGGGTTGGTAATGCAGTCAAGGTTCCCATTACGCCGCCAGATGGCGATGCGTGTCCTAAGAAAGGGGCAATTTGTAAGATGATTAAGATAATGCCGATGCCAGACATGAATCCTGAGATTACGCTATATGGCATGAGTGTTATGTATTTGCCTAACTTCAGATAACCTAATGTGATTTGGAATAAACCGGCGATCATAACTACGGTAAAAGCCATCGCTATACCGCCTTCTGGACTGCTAGCCATCATACTGGTCAATACCGCAGTCATGATGACGGTCATTGGCCCAGTTGGCTCTGAGATTAGGCTGGTAGACCCACCAAAAATCGCAGCAAATAGGCCGACGAGTATAGCGCCCCAGAGTCCTGCTTCTGCACCTGCTCCTGAGGCAACGCCAAACGCTAATGCGAGAGGTAGCGATACAATAGCGGTGGTTGCGCCGCCGAATAAATCGCCTACAAGAGTCCAATCTTTAAAGCGAGAAAAATCAATGATCATTGTTTTTTTACCTGTCCGTTATTTATGTTCAAATCAATCCGTTGAAATAATCCATAGTGCTCTTTTTGCAAAAGAGCCCGCATAATGCGGGCTCTTTGTTTTTTCCTAGAGAGAAGCTGTAGGTTTTATTCTACATTGGCTTCTGAAATTGATTCAGAGCCTTTTTCTTCTTCTCGAGCAATCCTAGGGTCGTTTTTCACACGACCTGCTGATGCACGTCGACGTGAAGTCGCAGCATTGCGTTTTTCTTCTTGCTCTAAACGAAGCTTCTCTTGCTGAGCCAAAATAGCGGCTGGTAATTCTACCGGTGCTTTGGCTTCTATGTTTGCTTGTTTAGTGGCTGGTTTGCCACGTCCACGGCGAGGAGTTCGAGTTGAGCTACCTGCAGTGTTTTGTACTTTCTCTTCTTCCACTTCTTTGGTTTCGGAGGAGTTCACGGCTGCAGTTTCTGAGGTGACTGGATCAGTCGTAGCTTCAGTAGCTTCTTGTGTAAGCTCTATTGCTGCAGTCTCGGCTTCTACTGTTGATGGTTTTTCTGGTGCTTCGGTTTTTATCTCTTCCGTTACACTTGCTTCTTCCATTAGTTCTTCAGTCGAGGTTGCTACTTGAATCTCTGCTGTAGAAGTTGCTGTTTTTGGTTCCGCTTCAGCTTGTTCTGCGTTGGTTTCTTCTGTCGTAATTGTTTCAGCTTCCGGTGTCTCTTGCGCAATTTTACGCATTTGAGCTTTTACTGACATCTTAGGTTTTGCAGGTTTAGCTTCAGGAGATTTTTCTTTAGTTTCTTCTGTTGCTTGCTCGGCATCAGTAGATTCTACTTTCTCAGCTTCAACAGCTTCAACAGCTTCAACAGCTTCAACAGCTTCAACAGCTTCAACAGCTTCAACAGCTTCAACAGCTTCAACAGCTTCAACAGCTTCAACAGCTTCAACAGCTTCAACAGCTTTATGCTCATCTTTTGTAGAGGATTCTGATGTTGTGTCTGCTGATTTTGCTTCGACTTCAGTTTTTGCATGCTTAACGTCTGAAGTGATTGATGCTTCTTCTGTTTGCGCCACAGTAACTTCAGTAGATTGTGCTTCATCGTTTTCAGATTCAACATTTTCTTGCTGTACGTTGTTTTCTTCTTTTTGCGGGCGACGTGAACGACGTGAACGACGTGAACGGCGTTGAGGCTCATCACCGTTTTCGTTGTTTTCCACTTCAGCATTTTGAGCAGCTTCTACCAGAGCGGCATCTTCTTGCTCTTGTAGTTTAGTAGCTTCTAGTGCTTCGTCTTTTAGTTTGCCGTTGCGACGACGGTTATCATTGCGATCGCGTTTGCGTTCTTTAACTTCAGGAACTTCTTTCTGTGGTTGGCGCGGAGTAGCTTTTACAGCAGCTTCTTGCTTCTCAACTCTTGGTTCTTGAGTTTCTTGTTTATTGCCACGGTTGTTGCGACGGTTGTTATTACTTCCCTTGGTGCTGGCTTCGGCTTGCTCTCGGCGAGATTGACGAGTAGAGCGATTTTTTTCAGCTGCATTGTTGTCATCACGGTCCGCATTTTGATGCTTAACATTGCGTTTGTTTCGGTTTACACGATTGCCGTTAGGCTTGCTTGACGTATCACGATCATTTTGTGAAGGCGCTACAGGAGGCGTTTTGCTAACGGTTTTTTGTTTTGGCTTGCTTTGAGTTTCGCCAAACAATGCCGTCATGAAGCGTTTAAACAAACTTGGCTTGTTTTGCGCATTTTTGATTGCCTTTGGCGCGACGGCTGCTGCTTGTGCTGGTGCCGTGTGCTCAGGAGCTGGTGCTTTAGGTGCAATACTGGTTACGGCCGCTTGTGGGCGAACATTTTCATTTGCTTTGCGAGGCTCATATGGCGGCTGCTCTGGTGTCTCTACCAATGTGTAGCTGTTCTCATTTTGCATAACAACTGTACTGTCATCACGAATACGCTCTACTTCAAAGTGTGGCGTTTCCATATGAGGATTTGGTACAAGAATAATATGAACATTGTTACGTTTTTCAATTTTAGCAATGTTAGTGCGTTTCTCGTTTAATAAGAAAGTTGCAACAGATACTGGTAAAACGGCACGAATTTGAGCTGTGCGCTCTTTAGAGCATTCTTCTTCGATTAGGCGAAGTACAGAAAGCGCTAGAGATTCCACGTCACGGATGAATCCTTGGCCATTACAGCGAGGGCAAACGATACCACTTGTTTCACCAAGGGAAGGGCGTAGGCGCTGACGTGACATTTCCAGCAAACCGAAGCGAGAAATGCGGCCAAGTTGAACGCGAGCACGATCCGCCTCTAGAGCGTTCTTCATGCGGGTTTCAACTTCTTTCTGGTTGCGTACTGGTGTCATATCGATGAAGTCGATAACAACCAAGCCGCCAATGTCGCGAAGGCGTAATTGGCGAGCAATTTCGTCTGCGGCTTCTAAGTTGGTTTGTAATGCTGTTTCTTCTATGTCTCCGCCTTTTGTGGCGCGAGCCGAGTTAATATCGATAGAAACTAAGGCTTCTGTCGGATCGATAACAATAGAGCCACCAGAAGGCAGGCGGACTTCACGCTGGAAAGCCGTTTCGATCTGAGTTTCGATCTGGAAACGGTTAAACAGAGGAGTTGAGTCGGTATACATTTTAATGCGCGACTTAAAGTGCGGCATTACTTGCATGACGAAGTTGATCGCGTCTTGGTAGGCGCTTTTCTCATCAATCAGTACTTCGCCAATGTCTTCACGTAAGTAATCGCGAATGGCGCGGATAACGATGTTGCTTTCTTGATAGATTAAGAAAGGAGCAGGTTTTTCAGATGCGGCTTTAGTAATGGAAGACCATAGAGTATCAAGGTAATCCAAATCCCACTGCAATTCTTCAGTTGAGCGACCAACGCCAGCAGTACGAACAATAAGGCCACCATTTTCTGGCGTGTTCAAACCTGACATAGCTTCTTTAAGGTGTGATCTGTCATCACCGTCGATACGACGAGATATGCCACCAGCGCGAGGATTATTTGGCATCAAAACCAAATAACGACCTGCTAAGCTAACGAAAGTGGTTAAAGCAGCACCTTTATTGCCGCGTTCTTCTTTATCCACTTGAACAATCACTTCTTGACCTTCGCTTAACACATCTTTGATGTTAATTCGGCCTTCATGGTTCGATTTTTTGGAAAAGTAGGTCTTGGAAATTTCTTTTAAAGGTAAGAAACCATGGCGATCTGCGCCGAAGTCAACAAAAGCAGCTTCTAGACTCGGCTCAATGCGAGTGATGCGGCCTTTATATATATTCGACTTCTTCTGTTCGCGTGAACCGGATTCGATGTCTAGATCATATAGACGTTGTCCGTCTACTAGGGCGACGCGCAACTCTTCTTGTTGAGTTGCATTAATAAGCATTCTAATCATTATATGTGTGAACTCTGTTAGCTGATTACGAAAGAGTCACAACAGTGATAGGGTAACCATTAATAAATCTGACTCAGAATTAGAGCAAGTCATTCAGTGTTCTCTGGCGAGAGGAGTACGCGATTCGTTTATTTTATTTTAAACGCTTTTATGCGGTCGCTGCCGTGATCAATACTAAATAGTCTCTTTAACCGGTCTCGTTTCTTTGCTTTTACGAAACAACGCGAACGCGCGGCCTAGCAATTTTAATGAGAGTTCCTTCCACTGAAGCGGATTTTTCCGAATCATGCGGTTTATTATTTAAGATTAACTGTTACAGAGGTAAGATAGGGGGCCAAAGTGTCGCTTCGGCAATTGTCATTCAATTCTTGCATCTTATCTTCGAGGTGTTTTGTTGCCTCTTACCCTTTGCGAATGTGAATATAACAGTAAAAACTAAGTGCTTCAATTATAAAGGAAACCAATCTTAGCTTATGTCGGACTCAGAACTAAAATCAGCAGAGCGTCCCGCGGTTCGTTACGTCACGATTGACGACAATAATACGGGTCAGCGAATCGATAATTTTTTGGTTACCTTTTTAAAGGGTGTTCCGAAAGGCAAGATTTACAACTTACTTAGGAAAGGGGAAATACGCGTCAATAAGAAGCGGACCAAGCCTGACTATCGCCTTCAAAATGAAGATGTTGTACGTATTGCGCCAATTGTTATTGCGCCAGAATCCGACAAGCCTGTCTTGTCAGATCGCCTTAAAAGCGAGATAGAATCACGTATTGTCTACGAGGACAAGGGGTTGATCGTCATTAATAAACCTTCCGGCTTAGCCGTTCATGGTGGCAGTGGTTTGAGTTTCGGTCTGGTTGAAGTTATTCGCCAAATGCGACCGCTAGAGAAGTTTATTGAGCTTGTTCATCGACTTGATCGTGATACTTCTGGTCTGATCATGGTCGCTAAGAAGCGCGCAGTCCTCAAAGAATTACATACAGCATTACGCGAAAAAGAAGGCGTACAAAAAACTTACCTTGCATTGGTTTATGGCAGCTGGCCTAAAAGAAAATTGCAAGTTAACGCCCCTTTATTAAAAAATGAACTGCAATCTGGCGAGCGCGTTGTAAGAGTACACACTGACGGAAAAGAGAGTTTGACTCGGTTTAAGTTAGTTCGACAGTTTGAAGGCTATAGTTTGGTTGAGTGTGAGCCGGTAACAGGGCGCACACACCAAATTCGGGTTCATACTCAATATGCTGGCTATCCGATTGTTGGCGATGAAAAATATTCTCCAGCGGAGTCTTTAAAAGAAACAAAGGCCCTTGGTTTTAAACGCTTGTGTTTGCATGCGACTCGCCTGGATATAATGTTGAACGGCGAACGTATGTTGTTTGAAGCCCCACTCGATAAAGAATGGCAAACCTTGATGAATGAAAACTTAACAGGAATTTTTTCCTAATCTTTTTTCATTATTGATTTCAATTATTGATCTAAAAAAGACTTGCTGATGCAGGTCTTTTTTTTACCTTACTGTTAGTGAATCTTGCTTCTGTGATGTGTATCACCTTTTTTTAGTACTGAATGCTTTAACATAGAGGAATGATTCCCTTGTCTTCAATAGGGAAACTTTTTTCTAAGATGAAAGGATTTTTCATGAAAACCCCAGATATTCGGATCATTCCGGGACTCATTTCTGTTTTTATCACGCTGTTAATCTGGTTTATTGCGCCTGTGCCCGATGGTGTATCTGCTAATGCTTGGCATTTGCTAGCTTTATTTGTTGGTACTGTGGTTGCCATTATAGGGAAGGCGATGCCAATTGGGGCTCTCGCGATTTTGGCGATTACTCTAGTGGCGCTAACTGGTGTTACTAGTGATACGCCTGCTGGCGCGATTAAAGACGCATTGAGTGGCTTTTCGAATTCTCTAATTTGGTTGATCGGTATAGCGATTGTTATTTCACGAGGCTTAGCAAAAACAGGGCTTGGAAACCGTATTGGTTACTACTTTATTTCTTTGTTTGGTAAAAAGACCATTGGTATTGGCTACGCTTTGGCTATTTCAGAATTGGTTATCGCACCGGTAACACCGAGTAATACCGCACGGGGTGGTGGTATAATTCATCCAATTATGAAATCCATTGCTACTAGTTTTGGCTCTTCGCCAGAGGAGGGAACCTCTCGTAAGATTGGTCATTATCTTGCTTTGGTTAATTACCATATTAACCCCATTACCTCGGCTATGTTCATTACAGCAACCGCACCCAATCCCCTAATTGTTAAATTAATCTCTGACGCCACTGGCGCTAATATTAGCATTACTTGGGGAACATGGGCGCTAGCGGCACTTTTGCCAGGCTTGGTGTGTATTGCACTTGTGCCTTTGGTTGTTTATGCCATTTATCCTCCCGAGATTAAAAGTACACCAGATGCAAAAACTTACGCAAAATCTCGACTCGCCGAAATGGGGCCTATGTCTTATGGAGAAAAAGTCATGGTGGCGGTGTTTGCTCTTTTACTTATTCTTTGGGCTGGTATTCCTGCGATGTTGTTCGGTGCAGACTATGCGGTGAATACAACGGCGGTAGCATTTTTAGGCTTGTCTGTTTTATTAGTAACAGGTGTTTTGAGCTGGGATGACGTGCTCAAAGAAAAATCCGCTTGGGATACGGTTGTATGGTTCTCCGCCTTGGTGATGATGGCCACTTTTTTGAATAAGCTTGGTTTGGTGCAATGGTTTTCGACTGTTGTTGAAAGTAATATTGAACACTTCGGATTTGATTGGGCTATTTCTGTCGTCATCTTAGTCGCAATTTATTTTTATGTGCATTATTTCTTTGCAAGTACGACCGCGCATATTACCGCCATGTTTGCGGCTTTTTATGCCGCAGGTTTGGCGTTAGGTGCACCACCT
The DNA here is from genome assembly GCF_002806845.1 of Marinomonas sp. ef1. Taxonomy (NCBI): domain Bacteria; kingdom Pseudomonadati; phylum Pseudomonadota; class Gammaproteobacteria; order Oceanospirillales; family Oceanospirillaceae; genus Marinomonas; species Marinomonas sp. ef1. Next base: position 38,736 of record NZ_NHTT01000019.1, read on the forward strand.
TTGTATCTTGGTCTGTTACTGGCTGGCGCGTCTTCCTTGATGATGTCATTGACTCATTACGCGACAGGCACATCGCCGATTATCTTTGGGTCTGGTTATGTCTCGATGGAAGATTGGTGGATCATGGGCTTTATTATGAGTGTCGTGAATTTAGCCGTATGGGGTGTTGTCGGCGGCTTATGGTGGAAGGTATTGGGTTACTGGTAATGAAAGCTTCAAATAAAAACAGTCACCTATTCGGAATGAATTAGGTGACTGTTGGTGATCGTTTTTCCTCCAGAATTGACTGGATGGTGATTAGATTTTAAAGCGATCTGTTAGTGATTTAAGTTGATGACTTAATGCTCTCAAGTTGCTAACGGCAGCAACAGATTCGATAGAGCCTTCAGTGGTTCGATCTGCTAACTGACGGACATTTTCAACACTGCGATTGATCTCATCAGACACTTGAGATTGCTCTTCCGCTGCGGTAGCTATTTGATTGTTCATATCTTGGACATAGCCAACTTGTTCGCTTATGTTTGCAAAAAGAGCCAAGACCTCTTTCGCTTGTTCGGCATTTTTAGTAGACAAATCGCGGCTTTTAAGCATTTTATCCAGAGACTCCTGGGCGCCATTTTGCAGTTCGACAATTAAGTCCTCAATCTCTTTAGCTGAACTTTGGGTTCTGCTGGCTAGACCACGCACTTCGTCAGCCACAACCGCAAAGCCTCGTCCGGCTTCACCAGCTCGCGCTGCTTCAATTGCTGCGTTAAGAGCAAGTAAGTTAGTTTGTTCAGCAACCGCTTTAATAACTTCTAATACGTTTCCAACGTTATCAGTACGTATTTTAAGTTGCTCCATTGCTTTACTAGTTACAGTCAAGTCGCTAGCTAACGATTCGATTGATTTCGCTGTGTCTGATACCTTCAAATTGCCTTGGTTTACTATGTTGTCGGTTTTAGTTGTTGCTTCTGCCGCAGTTTCTGCATTACGAGCAACTTCAGATACCGTTGATGACATTTCATTTATCGCTGTGGCAACTTGATCCGTCTCGTCTTTTTGAGACTGCATCATGGTTTGGCCTTGCTTTGAAATCGCTTCTAATTGCTCACTGGTTGAGCTCAGGTTTAGGACACCAGTAATCACTTCAGAAATGAGCTTGTTTAGAGTCCGGCTCATGACTCCAATGTTGTTATAAAGTTGACCTAATTCGTCTTTGCGGTCAGTGTTTAATATCTGAGTTAAGTCACCATCAGAGATTTTCTCAACCGCAGTCATAACCTCATTCATTGGTTTTATAATCATATGACGGATCAGCATAGCAAAGAAAATACCCATCAGAATAGCGATGGCGGTTACTGTGATTAGGAGTGTTGAAACTTGATCGCCATCCTCTTTACTTTTTTGTTCTTGAAGTAGTGTTATTGAATCAATTTTATCGTTCATATCCGCTGACAAAGCCATCAGATTTTTTTGCGCTCTTATAAGTTCAGCATTAACGGTTGGGTTGCTTTTTCCAAGTTCTTCGTATCCGTTTAAAAGAGACAGTATTGTTTGTTTTTTGTCCTGAAGATCGTTTGATAGCTGTAGGCTTTTTGTTTGGTTAATAATGGCTTGGAACCTTGTGGTGACAAGCTCAGTAGGTATATTTTCTTTCTTGATAACATAATCATTTATCTCAGATGTCAGTGCATACCAGCTGTTTGCAACATCCAATGCAGTGTTCATGTTCTCTATATCATTTTGCTGGCGAAGCTGTTGAATTGTTTGATCATATTGATTAAATATATTGCGGCGTAACTTAGTCGCATTATCGTCAATTGCTTCCCAGTTTTTTCGGGCATCAGTAAGATTGGTTAGTGCTTTTTTATACTCTAAGAGATTTTGCTCTGTTAGTTTTACTAGTTCTCTAACATCTGAACCGTTGTATAAATTTTTACCTTCCTTTAAAAAGTCAGCGAGCACTTCTGTACGGCGAAGTAACTCATCTTTGTCCTTTGCTGAGCCTGACGTTACATAAAGTTCTCTGGCTCTTTGCATTTCAACAACCGTATCGTCTAAATCGTTCGATAAACGAACCTTATCCGCTCTACTTAGTAGAGTGTTTACACCTGAAATACCGACTATTCCAACAATAAGAGCAAGTATTAATACTGACCCAAAGCCTAAACCAAGTTTAGTGCCGATGAGTCTGTTTTCTAGAAATTTTTTCATGAGAATGCTTCCTTAGCTATTCTTTGGGGTAGAAGGGGTATAGAGCGGTTAAATATTATCCTTATTATTCATGTAACCGTTTTCTTGGTGGTTATCATAACGGGTATGCCTAGTCTCAATAAACAGTAAAAACGTGCATAAAATAAGATGTTTCAAGGTTTTGGTTATGATTGTAATGCAGTACTTTGATGTGTATCGTTTATGTATTAATTCGTTTATGTATTAATTCGTTTTTGGTAGTGGTAGGGTGTCGTTCCTAGTGCTTTTTTAAAATGATTGTTCATATGACTTTGATCGAAGAAGCCGCATTCTGAGGCGACGTTACTTGGTTGATCACCATTTTTGAGTAAAGTTTTTGCCTTTTGTAGCCGAGATTGAATCTGATATTGGTGAGGAGTGAGGCCAAATGATGCTTGGAATTGGCGAATGAGATGATATTTACTCATACCCACTATTCTTGATAAGTTTTCTAGGCTAATTTCCTGGCTGGCATAAGCATGAATGTACTCTTTCGCAATTAGTAATGACTTATTTGCCTTTTTCGAAGGAATGACTGAGCTGTTGGTTTTACTATTGAGAGTTAATTGTACGAAAAAATTATAAACTGTTGTTTCTATGGTTAGCCTTGATGGCTTATCAGCGAGAGAGCGGAATATGAGGTTAAATAGTTTTATAAGCTTTTCGTCATTAATAATCGGACGATGGAAATAGGGTGCGTTTTTTGATTTGAATGTTAAGTCACTCAAAAGATCATCAAAAAGCTCTGGGGTTGGGTACATGGCTCGATACCCCCAGCCATTTTCTGAGGCGGGTCCACCAGTATGGGCAGTATCTGCATTCACAATAACTAAACTACCCGCACCAGAAGTGTGGTTTTCTCCTTGGCTGAAAAAACTTTGTGCCCCATGTTCAATGACGCCAATAGCGTAACCTTCGTGTATATGTTTTGAGAAGTGCTGATTTTTGAAGTTTGCTCGAACACATTCAATCCCATCGTAACAATCCAGATTAAAGAAATGTGAACCGATTTCCGTTTCCATAAAATGTCCTTTGGGTTGTTGAGATGTTATAAAAACGCAATTTTATCCTATAAGCAAATATCTCTATATAGATAATAGATTCTTGCTTTATATAGGAGGATTTATGTTTGATCTTGGTGGCGCTACTGTTTTGTATTACATAGCAATTTGTTTGGTTGCGGCAGGGACGCCAGGTCCAGGTACGCTTGCTGTATTGAATTCTGCTTTGTACTTTGGGGTAAGGCGAACACTGCCTTTAATGTTAGGCATTGTATTTGGTTTGGGGGTTGTTGCGGTGGCAACTGTAACGGGCCTAAGCGAGTTAGTTTTGCACTCGACGTTGGCTTTTGCTGTAATCAAGTATGTTGGCGGTTTGTATATCGGCTATTTGGGAATTCGTATCTTATGGCCTTTATTTAACAGTAAACAAGAAGAGGTGAAGTCACAAAAGCCCGGGAAGAAAATGACATTCGTAACGGGGGTTATTCTGTCTATTTTTAACCCGAAAACCTTAGTTGTTTTCACCGCTCTGCTTCCTGCTTTTATTCATCAAGAGAGCAGCGTGATTTCACAGACAGTTAGCCTTACTCTGATTTTGTTGCTTTGTACTTTTCTTGTGCATTTAACCTACAGTACGTTGTGTGGTTATGTGTCTGATTTCTTTGTACGACATATGATGTGGGTAGATGCCATTACAGGGTCGATGTTTGTCTGTTTTTCAATCGCTGTTTTGTTGTTGTCTTAACATGTGTTTATTATGATGAATAACTAGATGAATGCATCAATTAAGTAAGGAGTAATACTGTGACGGTAAAGCAATTTTGGATCGATCCTTATCAGACTGAATTGACGACAACTATTACTCATATTGATGGTAATCAGATTCAGCTCGCAGAAAGCATTTTTTATGCTGAGTCTGGTGGCCAAGAAAGTGATTCGGGAAGCATTGCTGGTTATGAAGTCATTAAGGCGGAAAAAATAGGTAAATCTATTCTTTATACTCTTGCTGCAGACCCTGATTTTAACGTTGGTCAATCTGTATTTGTGAAAATTGATTGGCCTCGTCGATATAGTTTGATGCGTTTGCACTTCGCCGCGGAAGTGGTTTTGGAATTATTTTACAAAGCACTGCCAAATTTAGAGAAAATGGGTGCGCATATTTCAGAGACTAAAAGTCGGATCGATTTTGAATGGCCAGAAAGTATTTCTTCCATGCTGCCAGATATTCAAGCTCAAGCTCAGTTGTTAATTGATGCAGATTTGCCCATCGAAAAAGGTTTTTCGGATGAGCAAGCAGATCGTCGATATTGGAAGCTTGATGGCTTCGCACAAGTTCCTTGTGGTGGAACTCATGTTAAAAGCACGATAGAACTTGGAAGTATCAAATTAAAAAGAAAGAACGTCGGTAAAGGCAAAGAACGAGTAGAAATTTATTTGGTTTGAGTGCAGGTAATAGATACAAAAAGGGCAGCCAGATGGTTGCCCTTTTCGTTTTTACATAACTAAAGTGTTAGCTCTTAAATCTTAGGCTCTTAAATCTTAGGCTCTTAAATCTTAGGCACTTATACCTTAGGGATACCTGTGATGTAACCAACAGCTGCACCGTAACGGTCTTTGTAGTTAGCGCGGATGTATGGATCTAAAGTATCTTTTACTTTTGCGTGTAGTTTGTCATCCCAATCGCCAGCGTGTTGGATGTTACTCATGATGTAAGTCCAGCCGTTGATTTCATCTACTGCGTGTAAGCCAGTTGATTCTGCGCCAGCAGGACAAGACATGATGCGTGATAGTTCGCCGCTGTCTACGTTATAAGCCCAAAGGAAGTTGTTTACGTGGTTGCCACTGTCTTCCCCAATGAACAAAGTGCGAAGTTTTTCAGAGAACTTGATGTTATCAGGGTTTGCAATGCGATCAGCGTGAGCTGTGTTCCCAAGTGCATCAGGCGTTGCTAAGTCTTCTCCAATTAGGTTTGCAGGAGCATGCATGTGAACAGATACCCATTCACTGTCGATTGCTTGGCCGTTGTTGTCTTTTTGACCGCCGGTTAATTTATGTTCATAAACCGCACCTGCTTTAGGACCTTCAACATGAATGTCGTTGCTGCCATCTGTCATGGTTTTGTAGATGTAAGACATAGCTGAATAGGCTTTTTTGTCTTTAATGTTGACAGTGGTGCCTTCCATTTTAGTAAAGCCCAAAGATCCGCCAACTAATGCTGCGTAACGGTGAGTCTCTAGAAAGGCTGCTTCTTTTTCCATACCTGGTTTTAGTTTCACCCAGTTAGATTTTCCGCCGTAGCCAATTTTAGTAAAGCTTGAATCTTTAGGGTCCTTCGTATGAACTTCCATGATGTCAGTCGATTTAATATCGGCATCTACCAAGCGTTGAATCTCATCACTATTAGCTTCACCTAATTTGATCCAAGAGATATCGCCTGCACCTGGGCCTTTACTAGAAATTTGAGTCCATTTAGCCACGTAAAGCTTACCAGAAGAAAGGTCGCGGGCTTTATCTGCAATGAACATAAACAAACCGCTGTTTGTTGCATCGTCACCCATGATAACAGTACGCTCATCAGGCATAACTTGTACAAGCTCGTGAGAAATTCGACCCATACAGTAATGTTTCTTGATAGACCCCGTTCCGTCTTTGTTAACCGTTACTTCAGGCAAATGACCATAGTTGTATGGTTTGCCTTTGTTTTCATCACCAAATAGGTTTTTAGAATAGGCTTTGAATTGTTTGTCATCTGCTTTAAAGGCATCTGGCTCGTATTCTTCACTGGAAAGGTGAGTGCCCCAAGGTGATAGACTCGCACCACAAGTAATCCATAAACCACCAACATTCGATGTATCAACGTTGTGGTATTTAACTAGTTTCAATTCACCAGTTTCTGGATTTTGGTCTAAGGTCAGGATAGCAATAGGAGAAGGTAGCTTGCCGTACATGTCATCGCCAGCACCATCGCGAGTAGCATATTCAAATTGAACGACTGCAAAGACGTGATTACCGTAAACACCAGCAACTTTTGCGTCTTTAACAGTTAATAAGCTAGAGCCATCTGGACAGTCTGAGAAAAATTGGCGATTTCCGGCACTTGGATCAAGTATTGGCTTGTTGTTGATGTCGTAATAACCACCAGCAATCACTGTATTGCCATTACCGTCTGCAACTTTGTCGCCCGTCATGAAGAATGGCTGGTAATCCAGTTTAACCATGCGGCTTGTGCCATCTTCGAACTTCAATTGCATCGCTGAGTTAATAAGATTGGTTGACATGGCTGCAGGGTTGCTTAGTGATGGTGCGGCCATAGGAACAAAGCTAACAGAAGAAAGAGGGGCATCGGTCATTCCAGCAAAAGCAGTAGAGCTAAATACACCACCTGCAAGTGGTAGTAATGGTGCTCCAGCCATAAAGCCGAGCATACGACGGCGATTTGAGTCGACAGAATTAGTCATGGTTTTTTTCCTTGATTCCTACAGGTCGCAACCTGAACTACATGTGTAAAAAGAAAGTGAGAGAACCACTGAGATATGGTTCTTGAAAAAGATTAAATCAGGGTTTGATGAAGTTTCTGTGACAGGTTTAAGTTATTTGGTTGCAAATAGAAAAAATAATTCATGAATGAGAATGCTTTTTATTTCAATTAGTTAAACTCAGAGTAAATGCCCAGCTTGGCTTTTGAATCGAGCTTTCTTGCTATTGAGGATTCGTAACAAGGGCATTGGTTTTATGCGTCTCATGAATTTAATTATCATGAAATGAAGGAATAGGATATGTTTATGATCAAACGTGGGAGTAAATTAAATCATGAATATATCCATTTTAACTTTCGATGGCTTTAATGAGTTGGACTCATTTATAGCGCTTGGTATTTTGAATAGAGTGAAAAATAAAGGCTGGAAGGTATCTATTGCCAGCCCAACTAAACAAGTTAAGTCGATGAATGGTGTTGTGATTGAAAGGCAGGCTTCCCTTGAAAGCTTATCTTCTGCTGATGCTGTCATCGTAGGGAGTGGGATAAAAACAAGAGAAGTGGTAGCTGATGCATCTATTATGGCGCAATTACAACTTGACCCAAGTCGTCAGGTAATTGGGGCTCAATGTTCTGGCGCTTTAGTTTTAGCTAAACTGGGATTATTGGACGATGTTCCTGCTTGTACCGATATAACAACATTGCCATGGGTAAAAGAGGTTGGCGTTGAAGTACTTAATCAAGCTTTTTTTGCAAAAGGAAATGTAGCTACTGCTGGTGGCTGCTTGGCCTCTCATTATCTTGCTGCTTGGGTTATTGCTCGGTTAGACAGCATTGAAGAAGCGAAAAACGCTATCGACTACGTTGCCCCAGTTGGTGAAAATGAAGAGTATGTGAATCGTGTCGTGCATAATATAGCGCCATATTTATAGTGTGCTATAAAGACTAGTGTCAGGTAATTGATCTGAAAAGCACAAAGATAAGGTTAAAATGTGCATCTGTGCTTTGGGTGTTGTTCTTATCTTTGAGCCTCAATAGAATCAAAACTTGCTTCATAATTAACCTCGCTGTTAATTATGAAGCAAGTTTTACCTGATAACTGATTGAGAATGACCATTATGAAGAAAGTTTTTCTAAAAAAGCTGCAGTCTCTTACCGCAATTCTCGTTTTAAATACTGTGCCAGTCAGCTTTGCACAAACTGGCATGGGTTATGATGCGGAAATATCCTCTGCAAGAATCGTATCGGATGAAAGAAGAAGTTCCTCTAAGAATTCCGTTACAGCAAAGGATTCTTTGAAGCAGCTGTATTTTGATAATTCACTGGCATACATTCAAAAGCATACGGAAAAAGCGGCTAGCTTTCAGCATCAAGTAGCTTTGGCGCTGGTGGAGGAAGCGTATCAAGATGACTATGATACTTTATTAGATCAGTATGAACGCGAATTAGAAAATGCTGTTGCCACTGCTGATTCAGATACAATAGAGATTGTAAAAAATAAGGTGGAGAGTCAGTTGCAGGATCTAAAAGATATGCGACGTATGAAAATTGCTGAGTTTAATCAGCAGTTTGGTATTGTTTAAATCCTAGTGTTATTTTGAGTTTACATAGGTAATTAGCGAATCGAAATGTCTTCTTATCAAGTCCCAGTTAATTTTGTCATGATACGTCGGCAATTTGATTTTCGTGGCATTGAGATGGGACGTTGGGTCACGCCAGAAGAAAGGGACCGCGCGGCGGTTAATTTCTATCGAGCGCTAGAAGATCTAATGTCTGTATTACAAGGGCCAGAACTGCTGATATCTTTACGAGGCACTCTTGGTCTTCAATATGGGAAGGGTGGGCGTCCCGGCGTGGCGGCTCATTACGTTCCGGCAACTCGACAATTATCCCTAGCGAAAAATGCAGGCGCAGGCAGCCTCGCACACGAGTGGTTTCATGCTTTTGACCATCACATGGGCGAAAAGATGTTTCAACATGCTTCATCCTCACAATTCGCTTCCGAAAGATGGTTAAATAATTCTCCTATAAAGCTTTCTCATAATAAAACCCCTCATCCACTGAGCTTATTATTGGCTGAATGCTTCAAGACTATCATGCTAAATGAGCAAGGAGATGAGCCCAGCGACCTGTTTAAAGCGTCCCGTAATGCAGACCAAAAACTAAAAATTCTCTATTACGCCAAACCAGAAGAGATGTCAGCAAGAGCCTTCGAAGCCTTCGTTGAAGACACAAAACCTACCAGTACCTTTTTAGTAAAAGGGAGCCGCTATTCTGAAGAAGCTAAAATGGGCCTTTATCCTCAAGGTGAACAGCGGCACCGAGTCAACAAAGCCTTTCATAATTATTTCAGTCTGCTTGGTCATGCCTTAAAGTAAGAGTATTTTCCGCTTTTTTTTTGTCCATTATTCTTTATTGGTTTTCATTTGCGAGCTAACTTAATTAGTTAGAAAATGAGAAATAACCCATAAGCACAGTGTTTTAAATAATACTTCTCATGCGGTAGGGGGAAATTATCACGGACTTAGATGTTAAAAACTTGGTAGGCTTGGTATCACAAAATAGGTTCTATGAATAATAAAAGGTGCGGTTATGGTCCCAGTGCTAAAATCAATAATATCTCGTTTGCGTTTTAAACATTTGCAACTGATTGTTGCCATTGAAGATTATGGATCCTTACACAAAGCGGCAATTTCCATCTCAATTTCTCAACCAGGTGCGACTAAGCTGCTTAACGAGGTTGAGAAATCCATCGGTTTTAAGCTATTTGAGCGTACTGCAAAAGGCATGGTGCCAAATGAAGTGGGGAGCTGTGTGACCAGATATGCCCGAGTGATCTTTAATGATTTATCTCATATGAGAGAAGAAATTGTTGGTATTGCAGAGGGCTCGGGAGGGCATATCTCTGTCGGATGCATCATGGGTGCTGTTCCAATACTAACTAGGGCTATTTATGAGTTACGATGTGACCAGCCGGAATTAACCGTCGAAATATTTGAGAACAATAGTGCGAATTTACTGCATAAAATAGATCAAGGCCGTATTGATTTTGCCGTATGTCGAGTCAGTAGAGGGCAAAATATTTTGCCATACGACAATATTGCTCTAAGTGAGGAACCACTTGCTATCGTTGCGAACATAGCCCACCCACTTTTACAAAATAATTCCGTTAGTTTGGAAGACTTAGCGGATCATCCTTGGGTGCTATACACGTCAAATACCCCTATGCGTCAATCTATTGAGTATGAGATGCAGAAGCTAGGTCTTGATATTGTTAAACACCCTGTAGAGTCATCATCGGCATTTTCGACGATAATGCTTCTTCAGTACGATGTTAATCTTTTAGCAGTTCTTCCGTTAGATGTAGCTGAGTTCTTTGTCAGTAAAAACCTTATATCTTTGTTAGATATAAAAATAACCTCGTTGATGAGTAAAATTGGAATTGTAAAGCGTAAAGATTCGAATCTTACTTCAACCGCCCATCTCCTAATATCAAAGCTATATGATGATGTAGGTTTGGTTTACGATCAAAATGAATGGCATCGATAAAGCCTACCTGATTTTCGAAAATAATTTTTTGGGTGAAGAGGCAGTGCATTCAAAAGGGCCGATATGGAAGTCGGTCTAACATCTTGATCAAAAGATTCTTCAATCATTTCTTTATACTTAAGGGGAGAGTTCATTCTTCCCAAATTTTGGTCGATTAGCAGATTAAAGCGAGGTCGACGTCCTTTCACGTCATTACCTATCAGTTGGTTATACAACAAGTATTTTGGCTTATTTTTACCTGAACATCTTCTGTTTGTAGTGCCTTTAGTGAGTATTTTGATGAATCACTTGTCACCGTGAGTCGGCTTAGTAATGGACGCCATGCTTGCTTTTGTAAGGCGTGATGAGGTTTGTTTTGATGGCCTCTTGAACCTAACAGCACTATGCCATCAGGCGATAACTATTGGTTATATTGGAATCATGAATCTTCATTATAAAAAATAATCCTATAGTGCAACAATGCTAGCTAAAGGAGAAAAGCCCCATCATTTATCTTTTTATCCATAGTATTGATGGGCAGCTAGCGCTTTAAAATAGATCAATTTAATAGGGCTTCCTTTATCAGAATTAATTAATTTCTATCAATAAGACAAAAGAGGTTCTTATGTCTAAAATAAATATAATAAATAAATTATGTGCGGTTACTTTTGCTGGTCTTCTACTTTCTTCAAGTGCTATTGCTGCAGATTTTAATATTAAAATATCGCATTCTTCTCCTGCGACTAACGATAGATTAGAAAAATCTTTGGCTATATTTAAAAAGAATGTAGAGGAGAGAACCGATGGTCATATTTCTATTTCTACTTATCCAGCTAGCCAACTAGGCGGGGAACGAGAACAGCTTGAAGGTGTTCAGTTTGGCTCTATTGAAATGGCAGTATTGGCGGGGCCAATTCCTAATATCTACCCTGATGCTATGGTTTTTGATTTGCCATATCTGTTTAAGAACAGAGAAGTGGCATACAAGGTCATGGATGGTGAATTTGGAGAAAAAATACTAAATGGTATGTTAGAAAAAACTGGGATCCGCGCATTAGCATGGGGTGAAAATGGTTTTCGAAATTTTGTAAACAATGTTCGCCCTATTAAGACACCAGCAGATTTATCGGGGCTAAAAATCAGAACGATGGAAAATCAAGCACACATTGCAATGGTCGACTCCTTTGGCGCAACGGCAACTCCGATGGCCTTTAGTGAGCTGTATTCATCTCTTCAACAAGGTGTGATTGATGGTATGGAAAATCCGATTTCCCTCATCGAAAGTATGCGCTTTTATGAAGTTCAGAAATATCTTACGCTAGATGGTCATGTCTATAACCCCTTTACTTTCATTGTAAATAACAACTTTTTTGAACGCCTTCCTGTTAAATATCAAACAATCATTCAGGAGGAAGCTAAGAACTGGAGTTCTGTTGAACGAGAGCTGAATACCGAGCAAGAAAACAGTGGTATTGAAGAACTTAAGAAACAAGGCATGCAAGTTGTTTATTTAAGTGATGAAGTCAAAGGCGAATTTCGCGAAACTACAAAACCTGTCTACGATACTTACCGAAAAAAATTGGGTGATAAGCTAATTAATGAATTGATGGACGCGGTTTCTAAGGCTGAAGCCAGCCAATAATAACTATTTTTATAAAATAGTTATTTCAAGTAATAGTTATTTTACTTAAACCTAAAAATTTAAAGGTCTTGCTGCATCGTATTTGATGCAGTGAGACTCGATTAAATGAAATTTTGGTTTATAGGATTTACTATTATTAGAAATGTTAAATTGGTTTATGTTGGTAAGTAAAAGGCTGATTAGTATGTCATTTTATAAAACGTTGAAGTCGTTTGATTCTATTTTAAGTAATATTGAAGAATGGATTGTATACATTCTTCTTGCAGGGATGCTAACCGTTGTTTTTTTAGGGGTTATTAATCGTTCTTTTATTCATATGTCTATTCCATGGTCTGAAGAGCTAGCACGCTATTTTATGATATGGGGCGTATTTATCGGTGCTAGTCTTGGGCTAAAACGTTCTGTACATATATCAGTCGATGCTCTAATTCATATTATCCCAAAATTTTTGCAACAGATAGTGACACTATTTGGAAATATGGTTGGCTTTATATTTTGTGCTTGGTTTTTCTATATAGGTGCAGAATTTATTGATCGAATGATGAATATGGGCCCACTTTCGCCAGCACTTAGAATGCCTATGTATATTGCTTACGCTGCGGTTCCATGTGGTTTTGCCTTGATGTCTATACGCTATCTTATGAGCTGTCTCTATTTTATCTGTGAGCATAAAAGAAAAAATATAGAAGAAGCCACAGAGAATAATAAAGCCGTCTTTAATGGGAGTGAATCTAAATGACTTCTGCTATGTTTCTAAGCATGCTTGTTTTAGTGGCCTTCAATATACCGCTTGCACTTAGTATTGCTTTTGCCTGTATTGTTGCGTTTGTATTTTTTGCTGATATGCCTACATTCGTAACGGTTCAGCGTATGTTTACAGGCATTGATTCTTTTCCTTTGATGTCGATCCCATTTTTTCTTTTAGCCGGAAAAATTATGGAGAAGGGCGGTGTATCCATTCGATTGGTTAATTTAGGGGCGAGCATTGTCGGCTCCACGCCGGGTGGATTGGCTATTATAGCACTGCTAGCAAGCATGTTTTTCGCTTCTATCTCAGGTTCTGCCCCAGCAACTGTTGTAGCTATTGGTAGTATAATGGTTCCTGCGATGATAAAGGCAGGTTATGACAAAGGTTTCTCCGTTGCGCTTATGGCTGTTGGCGGCACAATCGGGATTATTATCCCACCCAGCATACCATTTGTTGTTTACGGTATATCTGCCAATGTCAGTATAGGTGATCTTTTTATCGCTGGTATTGTGCCTGGATTGATTGTTGGTTTTTCACTGATAATTTATTCGTACTATTACTCTAAATCCCGTGGCTTTAGAGGAAGTGAGCCGACTAGTTTTGCTAACTTTATATCTTGCCTAAAAAAATCACTGTTTGGCCTGGCTATGCCTGTGATTATTCTTGGAGGAATCTACAGTGGCTTTTTTACTCCTACAGAGTCTGGTGCTATAGCCTGTGTATACGGTTTAGTTATATCTGTTTTTATCTACAAAGAACTTAGTTTTTCAGATTTAAAAGAAGTATTTGTTTCTTCGGGTCTAACGTCTTCAATGGTATTACTCATTATTGGCGCTGCTAATATAATGGGATGGATATTAACAACTGAACAATTTCCACAGCAGGTATCTAATTGGATATCTAGTGTAGGGGCAGACAAAATATGGCTTCTACTTGCAATTAATGCGGTACTTCTTTTAATTGGAACTTTCTTGGAGCTAAACGCTGCAATTATTCTACTCGTACCAATATTTTTACCAATTCTTATCAACGAAGATGTAAACCTAATTCATTTTGGCATCATTATGATTACTAACCTTGCAATTGGGCTTCTTACCCCTCCGCTTGGTGTAAATCTATTTGTTGCTAAAAGTCTGAGTGATACATCATTTTCGCTTGTTGTAAGAAAAGTATTTCCATTGCTTTTAGTAATGATTGTTGACCTGCTCTTATTCACTTTCCTTCCAGATATATCACTGTTTTTTATTAGTTAATAAATAACCTATTTAATTTCATAATTTTTTACTAGGGGGTATTTTTGCCCCCTCAAGGGGATGCTATGCAAAATTTTAACTTCTTTTTTCCTACTACACTTAAATCTGGCTATGGATTAGCCAAACAGGCGGGTGAATTACTAAAGCCGTATGTTGAAAAAAAACTCCTAGTTGTTACAGATAAAGGCCTCGTGGATTCAGGTGCTTTAACTGGCTTTTTCACTTCTTTAGATCAGGCTGGTCTGAAGTACGATATCTATCAGGATGTTCAACCAAATCCATCCAGTACTGTGATTGATGATGCTGTTGCGTTCCTCAAAAATTCTGAGTGCGATGCGATTATAGGTATTGGCGGTGGTAGTAGTATTGATGCTGCCAAAGCGGTTGCGGCTATGGCAACTAATCCTGGAAGTATCTTGGATTATGAAGGATACGATCGATTAATTAATGATCCGATGCCGCTATTCGCAATCCCTACTACGTCTGGAACAGGTAGCGAATGTACTGCTTCAACTGTAGTGACGAACCCTAAAAATAGCTTTAAAACTGCTATTATTAGTCCACGCTTATTTCCAAAATTAGCTATTTTAGACGCTGAGCTGACTATGAAGTTACCTCCAGCTATTACTGCGTCAACAGGGATGGATGCTCTAACTCATGCAATTGAGTCATATGTTTCTAAGCTAGCTAATCCAATTAGCCGAGCATTAGCAATTGAAGCGATCAAGATGATCACTCAGAACATTAAGAAAGCCTACTTTGTGGGTTCTGATGTTGCAGCGCGTGAAAATATGCTGGTTGCCTCTTTCTTGGCTGGGGTGGCATTTTCTCTCTCTAAGCTCGGTAATGTTCATGCTATATCGCATACTTTTGGTGGTATTTTTAATGTACCACATGGTGTAGCTAACGCAGCATTGTTGCCGTATGTCCTTAAATTCAATATGGATGCTTGCCCTGATCTTTTTAAAGAGATTGCCGTTGCCATGGGTGAAAATGTAGATGGGTTGGATGATTATAGTGCTGGTAGCAAAGCAATTGAGGCTGTCGTAAAGCTTAATGCTGCTATTAATATACCTGCCAATGTTCAAGAGTTAGGAGTGACACTTGATAAGCTTCCACAAATGGTTGAAGACTCTATGAGAAGTGGCAACGTATTAGTTAACCCTCGCTTAACTAAAGCTTCCGATATTAAACAAATCATTACAGATGCCTACCATGGACATCTTGCTTAATACCATTGGCTGATATTTGTGACTATTTATAAGGAGGCTATATGTCTTTAACCGGTGAAATGTTAATTGGCCAGCAGCGTGTTGGTGGCTCTGGTGATCCTATTTATGCTGTCAATCCTGCTACTGGTGAGCAGCTTGATCCTGTATATCTAGGCGGGAGCTCACTAGAAGTTGAACGTTCAGCGCAGCTCGCTTGGGATGCGTTCGACCAATATCGAGAAACTACGCTGGAAGAGCGAGCCAGCTTTCTAGATGCCATTGCTAGTGAAATAGAAGGTATTGGCGATGAGCTAGTTAAACGTGTGATGGATGAGACTGGGCTGCCTCAAGCTCGAGTTGAAGGTGAGCGAGCACGAACCTGTATGCAACTTCGTTTGTTTGCAAAAGTTGTGCGCAGTGGTGACTGGCTTGATGTGCGTATTGAGCCAGCATTACCGGATCGTCAGCCTATGTCGCGTGTGGATATGCGTTTACGTCAAATACCATTGGGGCCAGTGGTTGTTTTCGGTGCTAGTAATTTTCCGTTAGCATTCTCTGTTGCTGGTGGTGACACTGCTTCGGCATTAGCTGCTGGTTGCCCTGTAATAATTAAGGCTCATTCAGCTCATCCTGGGACTTCAGAACTCGTTGGTCGCGCTGTTCAAAAAGCAGTAGCAAAATGCGGTATGCCTGAAGGTGTGTTTTCTGTACTTTTCGGGTCAGGTCGTGAAGTTGGTGCAAAACTTGTCGCTGATCGTCGTATTAAAGCAATTGGTTTTACAGGGTCTTTCAGTGGTGGAACGGCTCTTATGCATATAGCTCAGCACCGTAAGGAGCCGATACCTGTATTTGCCGAGATGAGTTCAAGCAACCCGGTCTTTTTACTTCAAGGAGCATTGAAGCATCGTGGGGAGGATCTAGCCGAAGCATTTGTGAATACTCTCAATACTTGCGCTGGTCAGTATTGTACTAGTCCTGGATTGTTGATTGCTGAAAAAGGTTTAGCTCTGGACGCTTTTGTGGCATCTGCATCTGCGGCTGTCAATCGGGCTACAACTAATACTATGCTTACTCCTGGTATCTACGAGGCCTATGAGCATGGTGTGTCGGCGCTTTGTAACAATCCAAGCGTGCGGATGAACGCCCAAGCTGAGGCGTCAGATAAGCCTAACCAATGCAGGGCTACGTTATTCTCGGTGGCTGCTGAAGACTTCATTAATGACGAGTCATTGCATGAGGAGGTTTTTGGATCGGCTGCATTGATAGTTGAATGCAACGATTTGGCTGAAATGGCTCAGGTGGCGGAACGTTTAGAGGGGCAGCTGACAGCGACACTTCAACTTGATGACATAGATTTCGAAACGGCTCGACGTCTGATACCTATACTAGAGCGCAAAGCTGGTAGGTTACTGATTAATGGTTGGCCTCCAGGTCTTGAGGTCGGTCATGCGACAGTACACGGTGGTCCTTTTCCTTCGACTTCAGATAGTCG
The DNA here is from genome assembly GCF_002806845.1 of Marinomonas sp. ef1. Lineage (NCBI taxonomy): Bacteria > Pseudomonadati > Pseudomonadota > Gammaproteobacteria > Oceanospirillales > Oceanospirillaceae > Marinomonas > Marinomonas sp. ef1. Next base: position 55,300 of record NZ_NHTT01000019.1, read on the forward strand.
GACAACGTCTGTTGGTAGTGCTGCTATCGCCCGTTTTTTGAGACCTGTATGCTATCAAACCATTCCAGATAGCCTGCTGCCAGAAGCATTAAAAGAGGCTAATCCGCTAGAGCTTAAACGACTTTACGATGGTAAATGGGATTGTTAATCTGAATTTGACAGGGGTGGATATTCCACCCCTTGCTTTGTTTGGAGGTGAACTGGCGTCCTTTTTAACCTGCCACCTGTAAGCAATTATTTATTTGCAAATACAGTTACGACCTTTGTTCTTAGCCTGATACATTAAATTATCAGCACGTTTTAATAGCTCACCTTGGTTGTCATTGGGCGTGCTTTGAGCTACGCCGGCACTAAATGTAACAGGTCCATGTATTAAGGGAGTTTTGCTGAATGTCTCTGCAGCTTGGCTGATTATTTGGTAGGAGTCATCAGCTGACAAGGGAAGCAGAAGGACAAACTCTTCTCCGCCAAGTCTTATAGCGAAACCTTTATTGTTTATAGCAACATCCTTTAATAGAGATGAAAACGTTCGCAAGATATCATCCCCATAGTTGTGTCCCCATTGATCATTTTGTTTTTTAAAATGATCTAAATCCAATAAAGCCAAGCTGAAAATTCGGCCTTGTGTTTTCCATAATGAATATTGCTTATCTAATATTCTGCGATTATATAGGTCAGTAAGTGAGTCTTTTTCTGATAAGTTGCGCAGTTTCTTAGATAGCTGTTCTGCTTTATTTCTTTCTAATTTGAATCTGGTGGATAAGCTTTCCATCATGACGATCAAAAAAAGACCAATAATGATAAAGGTAATTGTTAGATCAATCTGCTTCTGTGTTTCTGTAGCATATTGAAAAATAACATCGGGGTATTCCTTTTCAAATAAAATTAATGGGATAGGAATGATGATGCAAAAAAATTGCCCGAGGCGACGATAAATCCCTAGGTCTTTGAATGACACAGATATGTAAATAAGTAAACCAAGATCAACAAAATAGGTAGGGCCATTTGATCCTCCGTTGCCAATCCAATTTGCAGGTATTGATACCAATATAATGATAGTAATAAATGCAATTCTCATTTTTTTGAATTGGTTTCGCCAGCGAGATAGATACCAAATGACAAAAATTAAAAGGGCTAAAACAAGCTGGAAGTAGATGCTGTATATGCCTGCTAGTTCAAGGTAGTAGTTCGCTATAGCTGCGTAGATGTATAGAACCGTGCCTACTAGCAATATAGCGTGGTGTGTGTACTCAAATGGATTGTCTTTATTCCCAAGTAACCATTCTAATACTTTCTTCAAATAGCATTTGTACATTTTACTTTCTCAAAACATAGTATGTTTATTGTAAATAAAATATAGGTGGCGTTCGATAGAAGAATTGAAACGAAAGGTGTCTGTTCGTGACTTTTGTACTAAAACGGTTACATGAGCGTTTAATAGTTTGACGTTTTAACTATTTAGAAAGTGTATGTGTGTTTATAGGGCTAAATGTCAAAATCAATAAACCGAAAAAAGCAATAGTAGCACCTACCCAAATGGTTATTGTTAGCTGGTAGCCGAATGATAATGCTATTCCAGCAGTAAAGCTGCCAAACATGATACCTAAGGTTATCATTGACGCATGTAGCGTGTTGATAAATGCACGACCGCCTTGAGGCAACTCCATTAATCTACTGACCATGGCAGGGTTTAGGCTTACGCCACATAATCCGAGCAGTAAAGTGCAGGTTATTGCTAGCCAATGATAATCATTAAAAAGGGCAAATATACACAGATTGACAATTAGAAAACTGATGCCTATTACGAGCGTTCTTTTTGTATTTTTAGCTGCCATTTTAGCAACCAAATTGTTTCCGATGAGCATAATGCCACCGTATGCAAAGAGAATTAATGTGATGCTGTTTTGAGATATTCCAGATGTTTCATTGAGAATAGGGACTATATAGCTAAACGGAGCGTATACGGCACCAATGATACAGAAACTGGTACAAAACACCCACCAAAGCCGAGTATCAAAAATAGCGCCTAATTCTTTTCTAAGGGGTTGTGGTGGTTCGGGCGAAAGATCGGGTAGGGTCAAGTATGTCAATAAAGCACTGATACTTGCCAGACCAACAACAAGGAAAAAACTGGTTTGCCAGTTGCTGTATTCAGACACTACTTTAGCCAGCGGCAAGCCTATGATGGTGCCAAGCATAATACCTGCTAATACCGTTGATATGGCTTTAAGTTTGCTATCTGAATTGACAAGTCGAGCTGATAAGCCAATAGAAACGCCAAAAAATGCACCTGAAACCATGCCTGTTATAGACCGAGCGATGACTAGTTGGCTAAAAGTATTCGAAAAACCGCCAAGTAGTTCACCTAAAATAAAGATGATGTAGAGCATCATCAAGGTTTTTTTAACGGCTAGTCTAGAAACTAATATCGCCAATATGGGGCCACCAATGGCCATACTAGCAGCAAAAATAGAAACTAAATATCCTGCCTGAGCGATGCTGATCGTCAACGCTGCTGCTAATTGTTCCATCATGCCTAATACTTGTAGTTCGCAACTGATCATAATGAAAATGCCAAAACTCAGCATATAAACACTAATGGGTAGTGGTGTTCGCATTTCTTTCTCCAACATAGTTTTAAGTTGTGAGATTATCTTTAATGATTTAAGTTTGATAAATGCAATTAAATCATTTGAGTAATGAATAAAATCATGGAATACGATCTTAATGCTGTAAGGCAATTTATTAAAGTGGCTGAAAATCTGAGTTTTACTGTTGCCGCTCAACAATTAGATGTGACTCAATCTGGTATCTCTAGAGCAGTCAATCGATTGGAATCCCAGTTAGGTCTTCGCCTATTGCACCGTAATACGCGTAATTTAAAGTTAACAGTAGATGGCGAGTTATTTTTAAAACGTGTTAAGCCGTTAGTTGGCGGCCTTGAAGAGGCGCATCAAGAGTTACTGGAATATGGGCTTGAACCTAAAGGCAGTTTGAAGATTAGCGCACCATCAGCATTTGGCCGGGTTGTTGTTATGCCTATTGTCGCTAAATTATTGGATGAGTACCCACAGCTCACCATAGAGTTGGTATTAACTGATCGAGTGGTTGATCTGGTAGGCGAAGGGTTTGATGCTGTCATTCGTAGCGGAAATATTCAGGATAGCCGAGTGATTGCGCGGCCTCTTAAGGCAGCTAATTGGGTGACGGTTGCATCACCAAAATATCTTGAATCTTATGGCTCCCCAAAGGCGTTAGAGGAATTGGCTACACATAATTGCATGCAAGTTAGAAATCCAGCTACTGGGCAATTATTTCCTTGGACATTTCGGAATAATGAGAAAGATGCTGACTTTCCCATTAGAGGAAGCTTAGTTGTTGATCATGGAGATCCTTTAGTAGAAGCCGCGTTATTGAGTATTGGTATGGCACAATTGATGACTTTTTTCGTAGAGGATTATTTGAAAGACGGGTTGTTGACGCCCGTTTTAAATGAATATGCTCGATCATCGACGCCTTTAACACTTCTCTATCCATCCGCTCGACATCGATCAGCCAAGTTAATGATGTTTCGTGATGCGCTGCTTGAGCAGTGGGGTGGTCGTGAGTGTGAGTAAATAAAAATGAATTTATATGATAAATATGATCATAAAAATGAGATATTTATCTTTTAGTTTGAAGTTCCCCTTATTTGTTTTTGATGCTGCTTTATGCGGAACTAAAAAAGGCGAATCATTGCTGATTCGCCTTTTTCGTTTCTAGTGCTTTTTAGGGGCTTCGAAGATTAGCCTTCGTAGCTGTCTATTGGTGGGCATTCGCAGAATAGGTTGCGGTCACCGTAGACGTTGTCGATACGGCCAACTGGTGGCCAGTATTTGCGTGCTTTGATCCAAGTAAGTGGATAAGCGGCTTCTTTGCGTGAGTACGCATGCGTCCATTCCATATCTAGAAGACTGTCTGCTGTGTGTGGTGCATTAACTAGCGGGTTATCTTCTATTGGCCATTCGCCAGCTTGCACTTTGCTGATCTCTTTGCGAATCTGAATCATGGAATCGCAGAAGCGATCTAGCTCTTCAAGATTTTCCGATTCTGTTGGCTCGATCATTAATGTACCAGCAACAGGGAAGGACATGGTTGGTGCGTGGAAACCAAAGTCCATCAAGCGTTTAGCGATGTCTTCTTCACTGATGCCTGACTCTGCTTTTAGTGGACGAATGTCGATAATACACTCGTGTGCCACAGTACCGTTTTTGCCAGTGTAAAGAACAGGGTAATGCTCGCCTAAGCGTTTAGCGATGTAGTTAGCGTTCAAAATGGCGTTGAAGGTTGCATCGCGCAAGCCTTTGTCCCCCATCATTTTAATGTACATCCAAGTGATCACAAGGATGCTTGCACTGCCGTACGGTGCTGCAGATACTGCGCCGTGTTGCTCAAGCATGCCCATAACTGGCGCAACAGCGTGACCCGGTAGGAAAGGTGCAAGGTGAGATTTAACACCAATTGGACCCATGCCAGGACCGCCACCACCATGTGGGATGCAGAATGTTTTGTGTAGGTTAAGGTGAGAAACATCACCACCGAATGTGCCTGGAGGCGCAACACCAACAAGTGCGTTTAAGTTCGCGCCATCAATGTACACTTGGCCGCCGAATTTATGAACGATGTCACAGACTTCACGAATGTGTTCTTCGAATACACCGTGAGTAGATGGATAAGTCGCCATGATGCAGCTAAGTTGTGCTGCATGCTTCTCTGCTTTTTCAGCAAGATCTACCAAATCAATGTTGCCGTTTTCGTCACATTTAACAATCACAACTTTCATGCCTGCTAATGCGGCAGAAGCTGGGTTTGTGCCGTGAGCAGAGCTTGGGATCAAGCATATGTCACGGTCATGATCGCCACGAGATTTGTGATATTTATCGATAGCGATAAGGCCCGCATATTCGCCTTGTGCACCAGAGTTAGGTTGCAGAGAAACCGTATCGTAGCCAGTTGCTTTAGAAAGCATATCGACAAGTTCTTGCAGTAATGCGTGATAGCCAGCAACTTGATTACTTGGTGCAAACGGGTGGATACGACCGAATTCTGCCCAAGTAACTGGGATCATTTCAGAGGCAGCGTTTAGCTTCATAGTACAAGAACCAAGCGGGATCATGCTTTGGTTTAGTGCGATATCTTTCACTTCCAATTGGTGCATGTAGCGCATCAATTCGGTTTCGCTGTGATGGCTGTTAAACACTGGGTGAGTCAGGATGGCATCTTGACGTAGCATCGAAGCATCAAAACCGTATGCTGTTTCAGTGTTAGCAATGTTTTCTAACGATAGTTCTGCACCGAAACATTCAGCCAAATCGATAAGATCATTTGGCGTGATGGTTTCGTTTAGTGCGACAGATATTTGGCCTTCAGACACTTTGTAGAAGTTCATTAACTTCGCAGCGCCTTTTGCCATGATACTGTCTGTTTGATCGCCAGTGTTGACGATAACGGTATCAAAGTAACTAGCATTGGCAGTGAAGTTTTGCTTTTTAATGGCGTTAGCAAAGCAATTCGTCAATGCGGCAATTCGATTAGCGATTTTCTTAAGGCCAACAGGGCCGTGATAAACTGCATAAAAGCCAGCCATCATGGCAAGCAATGCTTGAGCGGTACAAATGTTTGAAGTCGCTTTTTCACGGCGAATGTGTTGCTCGCGGGTCTGCATTGCCATGCGAAGTGCTGGTTTACCATGGCTATCTTTAGATACGCCGATAACGCGACCTGGCATAGAACGTTTAAATGCGTCTTTCGTTGCTAGGAAAGCAGCGTGAGGCCCACCAAAGCCCATCGGCACACCAAAGCGTTGTGCAGAACCGAATACAATGTCAGCGCCCATTTCACCAGGAGATTTCAATAGAACAAGAGAAAGTAGATCTACAGCGATACTGACAAGAGTATCTTGTTCATGTGCATGTGCAATAATAGAACTCAAATCAGTAACAGTGCCGTCAATGCCTGGGTATTGGAAGATGGCGCCAAAGACATCATGTTGTGCAAAGTTAGCGATATCATCAACAATGACTTCTATGTCTAGTAGCTCGGCACGGGTTTTAACAACGTCAATTGTTTGTGGCAAGCAGTGACTCGCAACGAATAGCTTGTCACTTTTCTTGCGGTTTGAGCGTTTCATTAGTGTCATGGCTTCGGCAGCAGCCGTTGCTTCATCTAACAAAGAAGCGTTAGATATTTCCATGCCAGTTAGGTCGATGATGACTTGTTGAAAGTTTAATAGCGCTTCCAAACGACCTTGAGAAATCTCTGGTTGGTAAGGTGTGTACGCGGTATACCAACCTGGATTTTCGAGTAAATTGCGCAAAATAGGGGATGGCACATGTGTGTCGTGATAACCCATGCCGATAAAAGAGCGTGCCACTTTGTTTTGACTGGCGATGGCTTTTAACTGCACAAGTGCTTCGCTTTCGCTAACAGGTTTAGCTGAAAGGTCTAGATTTGCTTGACGAATGGCTTCTGGAACCGTTTTTTCGATTAGTTCTGGAAGGCTTTTTATGCCGATTGTTGCTAGCATTTTGGCTTGTTCTGATTCATCAGGGCCAATGTGGCGAGCAATAAATTCATCGTTATTTAACAAATCGCGGATGCACGAGGTCATGGTTTAATCACCTATTAAGATAAAATCTGGGAGATTAGGCTCTCAATACAGAATAGAGGGAGAGCCTATAGTTGAGACTATTCGATAGTGGCTGAATAGCCTGCAGCATCAAGTAGTTTATCAAGATCAGCTGTGTTGCTTAGCCTGATTTTAGCAATCCAAGCACCTTCATACGGTGCTTCGTTGATTAGTTCTGGCGCATCGTTTAGTGCGTCATTCACTTCAATTACTTCGCCATTAACAGGAGCATAAATGTCAGAAGCGGCTTTTACAGATTCTACTAGAGAAAACTGTTCTGTAGCGGTTACTTCTGCGCCTACTTCTGGTAGCTCAACGTAAACAACGTCGCCTAGTAGATCTTGTGCATGATCGGTAATGCCAACAGTTACTGTACCGTCACCGTTGTCTAAAACCCACTCATGAGAGTCTGCGTATTTTAGGTTATCTGGAATAGTGCTCATAGTATTTATGCCTCTTTAAAAAAATACCCAAGGAGGTTAAGCCTTGGGTATGTGATTTTAGCGGTAAAGTGGGAAGCGTTTACAAAGTTCTTTTACTTCTGCAAGTACGCGAGCTTCAACTTCAGGATTGCCTTCTGGCATATCAACTAAACCGTCAAGTACGTCACTGATAAGATGACCCACTTTTTCGAACTCTTCAATACCAAAGCCGCGAGATGTTGCCGCTGGCGTTCCTACACGGATACCAGAGGTGATCATTGGTTTTTCAGTATCAAACGGAATACCGTTTTTATTGCAAGTAATGCCGGCGCGCTCTAGTGCTTTATCGACTATGTTACCTTTTAAGCCTTTAGGGCGAAGGTCAACTAGCATAAGATGAGTATCTGTTCCACCGGTAACAATATCACAACCGCGTTCGATCAAAACAGCAGCCAAGGCTTTAGCGTTAGCAACTACTTGGTCGATGTAAACTTTGAATTCAGGTTTAAGTGCTTCACCGAATGCAACTGCTTTACCAGCAATAACGTGCATTAGTGGACCACCTTGGTAGCCTGGGAATACTGCAGAGTTGATTTTCTTACCAAGTTCAAGATCGTTGGAAAGAATCATGCCGCCACGTGGTCCACGAAGTGTTTTGTGCGTTGTTGTTGTAACAACATGGGCATGTGGTAGTGGAGACGGGTGAGCGCCTGTTGCAACAAGACCTGCGATGTGAGCCATGTCTACGAATAGGTAAGCGCCAACTTTGTCAGCAATTTCACGGAAACGTTTGAAATCAATAACGCGAGGAATAGCTGAACCACCCGCGATGATCATTTTTGGCTTGCATTCTATTGCTTGTGCTTCGATTGCATCGTAATCGATCAATAGTGTGTCAGGATTTACTTGGTATTGAATGGCATTGAACCATTTGCCAGACTGAGCTGGTGGCGCGCCGTGAGTCAAGTGACCGCCAGCATCCAAAGACATACCTAGGATTGTGTCGCCTGGTTGAAGTAGAGCAAGCATCACCGCGCCATTTGCTTGGGCGCCAGAGTGAGGCTGTACGTTTGCGAATTCACAGCTAAACAATTGCTTAGCACGATCTATAGCAAGTTGTTCAGTAACATCAACCGCTTCACAGCCACCGTAGTAACGACGATTCGGGTAACCTTCTGCGTATTTGTTAGTTAGAACAGAACCTTGAGCTTCTAGAACTGCTTTTGAAGTGATGTTTTCAGATGCAATCAATTCAATACCAGTTTCTTGGCGTTCTTGCTCTTCAACGATTGTTGCAAAAAGCTCTGGATCTCGTTCAGCTAGAGTTTGGCTGAAAAAGGCTTCGGTGTTGACCATGGGGTAATTCCTCTTAAATAAACATGTATGCCCAAAAGACAATGAGTCGTGCGTATAATAACACTAAGGCAGTCTAAGATGATGAAAAAAGATCATCTTTCTAAGAGCGTCAGTCATTGTTCGGTTTACGTCAATTTTGCTTATCATAATCAAAAAGTTTCCAATTGGAAACAGCAAAGGTGAGTCAATTATAAAGTTTGTTTGCCATTAAAGTTGACCGATCATTTAGATTTTTTATTGATATCTATTGGTTTTGATTGTAGATATTACCGAATAAATGTCGCTTAGTGCTTGTCAAAACAAGTTGCTTTTAGATACTCTGTTTCCAATTGGAAACAGACACTATCACAATTTTAATTAAGGTTTTCGTTATGAAACGTACTGCTCTATGTGATCTACATATCGCTTCTGGCGCTAGAATGGTTGAATTTGCTGGCTATGAGATGCCGGTTCAATATCCGTTAGGTGTAATGAAAGAACATTTGTGGGCTCGTGAAAACGTGGGCTTGTTTGATGTATCGCACATGGGGCAGGTGATGCTGCGAGGCGAAAATGTAAAAACTGCACTTGAGGCTATTTTGCCTGTTGATGTACTTGGTTTGACAGAAGGTACGCAGCGCTACGGCATGTTTACTACCGAAAAAGGCGGTATTACAGATGATTTAATGTTTGCCAACTGGGGTGATGACGTTTTCATGGTAGTAAATGCGGGCTGTAAAGAGCAAGATTTTGCCTATTTGAAAGCGTCTTTGGTTGATTGTGAAGTTGATGTTATTGACGATCGATCTTTGCTTGCCATTCAGGGTCCAAAAGCGCGTGAAGTGTTTGCTCGTATTGTTCCTGATGCTTCCACGATGACGTTTATGCAAAGTCTAAAACTTGAGTGGCAAGGAATTGAGCTTTGGATTAGTTGCTCTGGTTACACTGGCGAAGATGGTTATGAGGTTTCTGTTCCAAACGATCATGCTGAAGCTTTCGCTAATGCTTTGTTGGCCTTTGATGAAGTTGAATGGATTGGCCTTGGTGCTCGTGACTCTTTACGTCTTGAAGCTGGCTTATGCTTGTATGGCCATGACATTGATACGACGACGACGCCAGTAGAAGCTTCTCTTAATTGGGCAATACAAAAAATCCGTCGTTTAGAGGGTGATCGTGCTGGTGGTTTCCCAGGTGCAGATATTATATTGCCACAGTTTACGAATAAGCCAGCAAGAAAGCGTGTTGGTTTCTTGGTTGATGGGCGTGCGCCAGTCCGTGAAGGAGTTGAGATCACTGATGCTTCTGGAGAAGTAAAAGGTACAGTAACGAGTGGTGGTTTCTCGCCAACTCTTGCTCAGCCTATTGTCATGGCTTATGTATCGACTCAAGCTCTAGATGCTGACGAGCCGTTGTTCGCTAATGTGAGAGGAAAAAGTATTCCACTGAAGCTAGCTGCGATGCCTTTTGTACCTTCTCGCTATTATCGCGGATAATTAGGTTAAGGTATTATTGAGCTTAGGGCTAAATTAAGCTCAATTTGAATTTCAAATAAAATGCGTTACGCGAAGCCTAGTTCTTTACGTGGCGCGTTTTTGTTTCTTATGTGATAATTCTTTACTTTTGGAGTCTACAGTTGGCAAGTGCGACGCAGCTTGTGGAAGCCTTCAGTGCATGTTTCCTTTCAAGTTTTAATACCCGCCTTATTGGTGGAGCAGATGAACCTCTTTATTTGCCTGCTGAATTAAATGATTCGGCTGCTATATATTTTCGTTTTGATTATCCTTCAAGCGCGCTGCACGAAGTGAGTCATTGGTGTATTGCTGGTCACGAAAGACGATTGCTAGAGGATTATGGCTATTGGTACGAGTCAGATTCACGTAACCTTCAAACGCAAAAAGAGTTTGAGAAAGTGGAGGTGAAGCCTCAGGCAGTCGAATGTATTTTACATTGGTCGGCGGGGCTGCCTTTTCGCGTCAGCGTTGATAACTTGTCTATGCCCGAATATGACTCGAAAGATTTTGAGCAGGCAGTTATGTCTCAGGTTGGAAAGTATATCGTTTCTGGTTTACCTGAAAGAGCTAAGACCTTTTCCAAGTATTTATTGGCGCAACGCCTTCCTGATCAAATATTTAATGAGTTTTTAAAGCGACAGTATGAAAATTATTGCAGATGAGAATATGCCAAACGCGAAAGCCTTGTTTTCGCATTTAGGTAATGTTGAGTTGGTAAATGGTCGAACATTAACGCACGAACAAGTAAAAGATGTGGATGTTCTTTTAGTGCGTTCGGTGACAAAAGTGACACAGGAGCTGCTTGAGGGGAGTTCAGTTCGTTTTGTCGGTAGTGCCACAATAGGTGTAGATCATATTGACTTGGATTATCTTGTTAAAGCAAATATTGCCTTTAGCAGTGCACCGGGATGCAATGCAGAAGCTGTGGCTGATTATGTCTTTAGTGGCTTAAGTCATCTTTATATGACGAAGCAATTCAGCTGGTTAAGTAAAAAAATTGGCGTCATTGGTTATGGTAATGTTGGAAAAACAGTTTATGACCGTTTTTCTCGTATGGGCTGCCAGGTGTGCGTTTATGATCCGTTTAAAGAAGAAGGTGATAGCTCGGCTAATTTTGTTTCTTTAGATGAAATTCTGTTATGTAATGTAATTTCTTTGCATGCTCCTTTAACTAGTGTGGGTGTATATCCGACAAAAGGAATGATTGGCAGTAAAGAGCTTGCCCAATTATCTGCTGGGACTGCTATTATTTCTGCTGGTCGAGGCGGTGTTATTGATGAGGTGGCGCTACTTGAACGACATAGTCAGCTAAATGGAGATCTTCATCTAATATTGGATGTATGGGATGGTGAGCCTTCTATTAATCAAAAGCTGGTTTCTATTGCTGATATCGCAACTCCCCATATTGCCGGTTATAGCAAGCAAGGTCGTGAAAAAGGCACATGGATGGTATATCAGGAATTGTGCCGTCATTTGGAGTTAAGCTCCGATGTTATTAGTAAAAATGATGCTATCAGTACTGGGTGGTTTTCGTCTATTGATATTGATTCGGCAGTATTGCTAGAAGAAATGCTCGCTCGAAGTATTCAAGCAATCTATGATGTTGCTAGAGATGATGTTAGATTGCGATATAAGTATCGAGAAAATAAAGAAAAAAATGTCTTTGACTGGTTGCGAAAGCATTACGTAGAAAGAGATGAATTAAATACTTGTTTGATTCGTGCTAATAATAATGATGCGTGCAATCTTATGGGTGCCGCTGGTTTTTCAGTAGACAATAAATCATGACTAAGGTAGTTGCATGGCTGGAGTAATGCAGGTCGATCTAGGAGATCTTGATGTACCAATAGGGACGAATGTGCAAATTGAGTTTATTTCTCCCCCAGGGCGTTACATGGTGAAGGTTCTTGGTAACATTCCAAAAAGCTCATTGATTGTGTCTTGCCCAAAATTAAATGGAAAAAATATATTGGTGAGAGATAGTCAGGTGGTTAATGTTCGCTTGATGTTGAGCACTCATGTTTGTGCGTTTTCAAGCAAGATTGCCAAAAGTTATATGGAGCCCGCAGCTCACCTCCATATTGCTTATCCAAGTTATGTAGAAACGTCCGAAGTCAGACAGGCCGCTCGTGTTGAGGCTCGTCTTATATCTAACATAGAGCCAAATACTTTATCAACGTCAATTAGCGAATCTTCTTCTGCAATTATCATTGATTTGAGTTTGGGGGGGGCTAAGTTAATATCTAAAGAAGATTTTGGTTCGGTTAACCAGACAATGCGTCTGGCCTGTAATGTTAAGATAGGATCTTATAACCACATTCTTAAATTGGATTGTGAGATTAGATCGCAAGAAATTCAGATGCTTGAGCAAGTTCAGGCTACACTAGTTGATAATGATTTTTTGAGTCGTATGGGGGTGGAGTACTTCTATGTCTATGGCGTTCGTTTTGTGGATGTCTCAAAAGATGTAGGTATTCCGCTAATCGCTTTTATCCTAGAGTCCTTACGTAACAAAACAAAATAACCCCCTGCTTTCTTTATCTTTATTTAACCAACAAAAACGCCAGCATGCGCTGGCGTTTTTGTATTGTAGTGCTTTGATATTAAAGTGCTTGAAGCGCTTTAATGCGATCTTCAATCGGTGGGTGGCTTGAAAACAATTCCCCCATCGTAGGTTTTTTTCCACGACGAATGCCGAAGGCAAGCATAGAATCTGGCATACGGCTTTCTTCGTGCTCTTGTTGTAATCTCGCAAGGGCTGCAATCATTGCGCCTTTGCCTGCCAATCTAGCACCGGCTTCGTCCGCTCTGAATTCGCGAAAGCGAGAAAACCACATAACTATCATAGAGGCTAGGATGCCGAAGATGATTTCAAATACAAATGTCGCGATGTAGTAGCCCCAGCCAACGGAACCTTCATTGTCGTCTTTGCGTAGAAATTGATCGACAGCATAAGCTGCAATACGAGCAAAAAACATAACGAACGTATTAACGACGCCTTGGATAAGAGAGAGTGTAATCATATCGCCATTTGCCACATGACCAATTTCATGACCAAGAACCGCTTTGATTTCATCGGGAGAGAAGCGATCTAGCATTCCACTTGAAACCGCAACTAGTGCATCATTTTTATTCCAGCCTGTCGCGAACGCATTAGCTTCGTGTGCAGGGAAGATTGCCACTTCTGGCATTTTAATCCCTGCTTTTTGTGAAAGTTCTTTGACAGTATCGAGTAGCCATATTTCTTTATGATTACGAGGCTGTTCAATAACCACTGCGCCTGATCCACGCTTTGCCATCCACTTTGAAAGAAGAAGTGAGATCAAGCTGCCCGTAAAGCCAAATACACCGCAGAAAATAAGCAGTGATGTGAAGTTTAGGCCATTGCTGGTCATGTAACCGTTGACGCCTAAAAGACTTAAGACAATACCCGCTACCACCATGACAGCTAAGTTTGTCAGTAAAAACAGAATAATACGCATCACTATGCTCCTTAAAAGACTGTTAAGGAGCATAGTAGGGCTTTATTGGATTATTTCAAGAGAGGATTAGCGCTTTCTCAATCGACCAAGAAACGCAGCAAACCTATCCATGGCGGGTGTTAGTTCTTCAATATGAGGAAGGAATACAAAGCGGACATGATCTGGTGTGGGCCAGTTGAATCCCGTGCCTTGAACTATAAGTACTTTCTCTTCTCGCAAGAATTGTAAAACAAGATCCATGTCATTTTTGATTTTGTACATTTTGGAATCGAGTCTTGGGAATAAGTACAGGGCGCCTTCAGGTTTATGGCAGTGAACGCCCGGGATAGAGTCGAGTGCTTCCCATGCCACCTTGCGTTGTTCATAGAAGCGACCTCCAGGGACAATTAACTCATTTATGCTCTGGTATCCGCCTAATGCAGTTTGTACGGCGTGTTGGGCTGGTACGTTGGCGCACAAGCGCATAGAGCTAAGTATATCTAGTCCTTCTATATAGTCACTTATTCCACTACGATCTCCGGTAATCACCATCCAGCCTGAACGGAAGCCCGCTGTACGATACACTTTCGATAATCCGCCGAAGGTGATGCAGGGGGCTCTTCCTTCTGTCAGTGTGGCAGTAGGTATGTGCTGAGCTTCGTCATAGAGGATTTTGTCGTATATTTCATCTGAAAAGATCAGTAGGTTGTGTTCTTCTGCAAGGTTAACAATAGACTCAAGGATGTCTTTTTCATAAACAGCACCCGTTGGGTTGTTTGGGTTAATAATGACAATGGCTTTTGTTTTGTTGGAGATTTTTGAGCGGATATCGTTAATATCTGGCTGCCAACCTGAACCCTCGTCACACAAGTAGTGTTTCACGTAGCCGCCAGCTAATGTCGCGGCTGCAGTCCAAAGAGGGTAGTCGGGCGCTGGTATTAATATTTCGTCGCCATCGTTTAATAGGCCTTGCATAGCCATAACGATAAGTTCACTGACACCGTTCCCCATCCATACGTAATTTACGTCAGCAGTTTTGATGCCCATGGCTTGGTACTTTTGCATTACCGCTTTTCGGGCTGAAAAAAGACCTTTTGATTCACAGTAGCCTTGAGAAGTTGGTAAGTTACGAATCACATCAACAAGGATTTCATCAGGCGCTTCAAATCCAAATGGGGCAGGGTTGCCTATATTTAATTTGAGTATACGTTGACCTTCTTCTTCCATTCGTACAGCTTCTTTTAAGACTGGACCACGGATTTCATAACATATATTGGCTAGTTTGTTTGATTTACGAATTTGCACCACTTTATCCTTACTGCAGCTGGGCGGAGAAAATACTAACTTTACTCTTTACTTGAGCGCATTCAAGGTGAGTGCTTGATATATAGCTAAAAAAATAGTCTAGATGTGCTTATGTTCTAGATGGGCTGAGTGAGGTGTGGATATTCATAGCAATTAAAAGGCCAAACTGATGCGTCATCAGTTTGGCCTTCTGGTTTTATTTATCTTAGCCTGAAATAGTGCCCCGTGATGGAGTGGGTTTTATTTAAGTAGGGCAATAATATTTGGATCACTTAAGAGGCGATTAACTGTTTGGCTGGCAAGTGCGTTCATGTCGTCTTGGATTGCTTGTTGGTAAGGCATAGTGCCGTACTCTCTAACTTTTTGAGATCCATAGTTGGCTTTATAGGTTTGACCTTTGGCTGCTAATGTTGCCTTTAACTCAAACTCTAAAGTGGCGACTGTCTTTAATGTTTCTACTTTAGTTGTATAACTCATCTTAGTAATTTCAATTTGCAGATCTGCAGCTGGCATTAGTCCTTGGTCTGGAGTGAAGCCCATTTTACGCAAGCCACTTAGTACACTGTCCTTAACGCTTTGTTTTACATCATTTGTTGTGAAAATGTCAGCTCGTTCATTAATGCCTGTTTTAATAGAGCCAACGGCATTGGTCAGTTTTGTGCTGGTGGTCACATCTATAACTCTTTCATTAGAGAGGGTTGCAGTTTTAACGTTTTCTTGTGGAGTGATGCTTATATAGTGCGTTGTAGAGCATCCAGCTAATAAAAGCGTTGAAAGGGATAGTGTTAAAAATAGTTGTTTGTTTAGCATAATAGCTCCGATCAGATTGATTTCTAAAGCGACTTTTTTCTAAGTAGCTTAAATTAATGAAAAAAACTGTTGATTTTCAGATTGGTAACAGTAATATACGCACCCGCTCACACAGCAAGATTAAAACGTTGTCCCATTCGTCTAGAGGCCTAGGACACCGCCCTTTCACGGCGGTAACAGGGGTTCGAACCCCCTATGGGACGCCATCCTTTCACACGGTTGGCTGTATAGTCTACATAAAATTAGTGCTGGATGAGAAGTTTTTTGCGGGAATAGCTCAGTGGTAGAGCACAACCTTGCCAAGGTTGGGGTCGCGAGTTCGAGCCTCGTTTCCCGCTCCACTTTCTTTAAATAGAAAGTTTAAGAAGATAGTTATAGCTCTATAAAAGCTAAATGTGTCCCATTCG
>NZ_NHTT01000020.1:0-60589 GCF_002806845.1 Marinomonas sp. ef1
TAGCGGCATTTTATTAAGTCTTTTTCGTTCAATTAGTTCGGAAAAACTTGCTTAAAAGGTTTAACCGTTACGTTTTCGTAAACGCCAGCATCCACATAAGGATCTGCATCAGCCCAAGCTTTTGCTGCCTCAAGACTCGCAAATTCAGCAATTACAACACTGCCGCTAAACCCCGCGTCGCCTGGATTATCAGAATCAATCGCTGGATTTGGGCCAGCTAATACTAAACGGCCCTCATTTTGCAGTGTTTCTAAGCGAGCTAAGTGAGCAGGACGAGCTTGTTGGCGAGCGCCAAGGCTGTTAGCTACATCTTCACCGATAATAGAGTAAAGCATTGTTATTCCTTATTTTGTAAGTGCGATGATAAGTAAATGCCTTGTAATATTATAAATACAATGGTCATTCCTAATAAACCGAACAGTTTAAAATCTACCCATATTTCTTCACTATACGAGAACGCAACGTATAAGTTGGTGACACCAGAGATAATAAAAAATCCAACCCATGCCAGGTTTAAAGTACGCCATACTTTGAAAGGCAAATCTAATTTATCACCCATCATGCGTTGAATGATGTTTCTATCACCGATGAATTGGCTGCCTAAAAATGCAATGGCAAACAAACCATTTACGATCGTTGGCTTCCATTTGATAAAATCACCATCACCTAGCAGGACGGTAGCACCGCCTAGCAACACGACTAATGCTAGAGAAACTAAGTGCATTTTTTCTATGGTTCTGTTCTTGAACCAAGTAAAACCGACCTGAATAATAGTCGCGGGAATTAAAATTGCGGTCGCAAGAATAATATTCCCTGTCATTTTATAAACAACAAAGAAGATAACAATAGGGAGAAAGTCGAACAGTATTTTCATATAAAAACCCAGTGAATGTATACTAAAATGTATGTATGCTGGTCTTATGATAACCACCATTCCTATTAAAGAACAGCCAATCTATGCCTGAAGCAGCAAGTTATCGAAAAGTCGATTTACATACTCACTCTACACGTTCGGATGGTCGTTTTTCGCCAACCGAGCTTGTGGATCTTGCGGTAGAGCAGGGCGTTTCTCTGTTTGCACTAACTGACCATGATACGCTCGATGGTATTGTCGAAGCCAGTCAGCGAGCTGTAGAGCATGGGCTTAGCTTTATTCATGGTGTTGAACTGTCGACGCAATGGGGCGGTGTTCCTTTGCATATGGTGGCGTTGAACTTCTCGTTAGACAACACAGCTTTGCTGTCTATTGTGAATAAAAATCAGGCTATACGTCTTGATCGAGCGCGACGTATAGCCGATCTATTGGTGAAGCAAGGTTTACCTGACTTGTTTGATGAAGCGGTTGCCCTAGCTGGCGAGAGTCAACTTGGTCGACCACATTTTGCGACTTTACTGGTAGAGAAAGGTTTTGTAAAAGACGCCAATAAGGCGTTTGATCGCTATTTAGGTAATAAAAAGCTAGGTCAGCTACGTGATGTTTGGCCAGAACTTGAGGATGTTTTAACAGCTCTTACTGGCCAAAATATGGAATTAGTTTTAGCTCATCCTAAGCGCTATCCTCTAACTGTAACTAAGTTAAAGCGTCTATTAGGCGATTTCAAAAAATGGGGTGGTACAGGAATAGAAGTAGTTTCGGGTAATGAGCGCCCTGACAGTGTTCGTTTGCTTGAACGCTTATCCAGAGAGTTTGACTTAAAAGCGTCGGTAGGAAGTGATTATCATGGACCGTTTGGTCCGTGGATGCAGGTGGGTAAATTTACGCAAATACACGAAAGTGAAGTAGATTTAGTATGGCAGACTTGGAAATAGCACGGCTTATTTTTAAGCTCCCTTGAATTGGTTACGAGTTATTATTTATATATTTTTTAGTGGAGAATAGGTTGAGTCAATTTTTTCAGATACACCCAGAAAACCCGCAAGCGCGTTTGGTAAAACAAGCGGCAGAAGTGATTCGTAACGGCGGTGTTATTGCGTATCCAACAGACTGTGGGTATTCGCTCGGTTGTCATTTGGGTGATAAAGATGCATTGGATCGAATTCGAGCAATTCGTCGTTTGGATGATAAACATAACTTTACCTTGGTGTGTCGAGATTTGTCTGAAATATCAACCTATGCGCGATTTGATAATCGCTTGTATCGTTTGTTGAAAAATAATACACCGGGTCCTTATACTTTTATTTTTAATGCGACATCGGAAGTTCCTAGGCGATTATTGCATCCGAAAAGAAAGACCATTGGTATTCGTGTTCCGAATAACAACATAGTGTCTGCTTTGTTAGAAGAATTGGGCGAACCTATTATGAGTGTTTCTCTTATTTTGCCTGGAGAGACAGATCCAATGACAGATCCATATGATATTCGCGATACTCTAGAACATGCGCTAGATTTAGTCATTGATGGCGGTTTTTGTGGGTTACAACCGACAACGGTCGTTAAAATGGATGCAGATAGTATTGAAGTGGTACGTGTTGGCGCAGGTGATCCTGCTCCCTTTCTGTAAAATCTTTAATATTCAGCTGTCAAGGCCCATGCTGTGTGGCTTATAATGCGAAAAATGGTTAATTAATATTACTAAAACTGGGTTGCTGAGAAGCATTCCCTCTAAGAGGTTCGTAATGGACGAGAAGTTACAAAAAGTATTAGCAAGAGCGGGTCAAGGTTCACGTCGTGAAATGGAAACTCGTATCCGTGAAGGTCGTGTATTAGTTAATGGCGAAGTTGCCACATTAGGTGACCGCGTTAGCGTAAAAGATACGATCACAATAGATGGTTACTCTATTATTGCGACTGAGGCTGGTGAAAACCGCCGTGTTATTATTTATAACAAACCAGAAGGCGAGGTCTGTACTCGTAAAGATCCTGAAGGTCGACCTACTGTGTTTGATAAACTGCCAAAATTGCGCGGAGAGCGTTGGATTGCTGTTGGCCGTTTGGATATCAATACGTCAGGTTTGCTGCTTTTTACCACTGATGGTGAATTAGCAAATCGATTGATGCATCCATCTACTGAGATAGATCGTGAATACCTTGTCCGCGTGATGGGTGAAGTCACTGATGAAAATCTAGCTGCGTTGAAAAAAGGCATAATTTTAGACGATGGTGTTGCCAAGTTTACGGACATCGTTGATGGCGGTGGTGAAGGCATTAACCGTTGGTTCTATGTTTGCTTGATGGAAGGGCGTAACCGTGAAGTTCGTCGTCTTTGGGAATCTCAAGGTGTAAAAGTTAACCGTTTGAAACGTGTTCGCTTCGGCCCTGTCTTCTTGCCTTCAAAAGCAAAAGTTGGACGTTGGGTAGAAATGGAAGAAACCGATGTTAATTCTTTGTGCGCCATGGTTGACCTTAAGTTATCAGAATTGACACCAAAAACCCAACAAGAGAAATTAGAATTAAAACGCCACAAAAACAAAGCAACAGCAGGCGGAGCGCGTCGTGCGCCACCTAAAGGTTTTGATTGGCAGAGCAATGACAAACCTGAGTTTAAACCTAAAAAGCCAGGTAAAAGATCGTTTCGTTAAGATGAAAATTGCTTAGGAGTTGTAGAGGCATGGTTCGCTGGATAATTGCATTGATTGTTGTCTTGTTCGTAGGTTTCTTTATATACGTCACTATAAGTAATAAATTGCCTGAAGGACTTGGTGTCACGGATGGCGGGCTGATGTCTTGTCCTTCGTCCCCGAACTGTGTGTCAACTCAAGCATCTCCGGAAGATTTGGAGCATTATGCAGAGCCTATAGTTTACACAGGTGACCGTATGAAGACTCAGTTGTCTATTGAGTCTTTTATACTAAGCAAAGGGAATGCTCATCTGGTTAGTAGCACACTAGGCTATGTTCACTTTGAAGTGAAAAGTGCTTTGATTGGCTATATTGATGATGTTGAGTTTTACCTACCAGAAGCCGACAGTGTTGTTCATGTCCGTTCAGCTTCCCGTGTTGGCTACTCTGATCTTGGTATTAACCGCGAGAGAGTTAGACAAATTCAAAGTCTTCTAGTAGATTGATTTTAAACGAATTGATTTTAAGTCACTAAAACTAAAAATGATAACAACTGGACGAGGATTGCCCATGAGCATAGATGACAACAGAACCATTTTGATTGTTGAAGACGATGAGCGTTTGGCGTTACTCACTCAAGAGTATTTGCAAAAAAATGGCTTTACTGTTGGGATCGAGCCTGATGGACGCAAAGCTATTTCCCGTATTGTTGAGGAGCAGCCATCTTTGGTTATTCTAGATCTTATGTTGCCGGGCGCAGATGGTTTTACAGTGTGTAGAAGTGTTCGCAATGACTACAAAGGACCTATTCTGATGTTAACTGCTCGTAGTGACGATGTTGATCAGATATTAGGTTTAGAAATAGGTGCTGATGATTATGTATCTAAACCAGCTAAACCTAGAGTGTTGTTGGCTCGAGTTCAATCTTTGTTGCGTCGCAGTACACAAGATGTAGATTTGACGCTTGATCTTTCCAAGGAGGAGCAAAACTTGACTTTTGGGCCACTGACTATTGATAACTCTCGCCGTGAAGCTTGGTTACTTGAAGAAGAAATCGAACTAACGAGTGCCGAGTTTGATTTGTTATGGTTGCTGTCTAGTAATGCTGGTCGTATTTTAAGCCGAGAAGAAATTTTTGGTGAATTGCGTGGCATTGAATATGATGGTCAGGATCGCTCGGTTGACGTTAGAATCTCCCGTATACGTTCAAAAATAGGTGATGATCCAATTCATCCTCGCCGTATAAAGACTATTCGCAGTAAAGGCTACCTGTTCGTAAAAGAAGTATAGAATAGAATGCGAGCTGAAATGTGGCGGTTATATCGACACCTTATTTTTGGAGGTGTCGTTATTGTGGCGTGTTGTTACATCGTCATGGAGTTCACTCAAATTCGTTTTGGCGCATCAAGAGCTGAGCAATTGCTTTGTGTTGATGCTGAAATCAGCTCTGTCTTACTTCTTTCAGGTATTCAAAAAGATCTTCCCGATTCCCAATTTAGTTGGACCTACAAATCCTCTAAACCGTTTTCAATCGCGGCTCTTTCTTCTCTTATTGCAGAAAAAAAATGGCTTAAATTACCTAATAATAGCTATCAGATTGCATTTGGAAAAACTAATCAGCCGGTTCTGATTGGACACGCTAATCAAGATCGTCCGCTTTTTAAAATAGAGTCATTGTTAGCACAGTTTTTGTTAGCAAATGATATTTCCTACTCAGACAAAGTTACCTTATTAAAAAGTATGTCTTGTCTTTCTATGAAGGAAATTTCTTCTAAGGTTTCTAGCCCATTAACTGCTGTAGCTCTAGTGAGCGGCGCTTATAGTGAATATGGCTTTGTCTGGAAAGATAAGGATACAAGTAATACCGTCTATTTGTCCGTTGTTCATGATGATAATGTGTCCTTGACTTTAATTGTGGTTATTGTGGTCGGTGTCGGTATTGCAATTATGCTGATGCTAATTTGGCGTGAACTTATCTCCTTGGACTTTAAGCGCAAAACATTCGAAAGTATTACTCGTCAAATTGCCCGTGGTCGAAGTGGTTTACCGAAAGGTATTCCTGACAGTAGTGGGACGCTAAAAGAGCTAGCGTATTCCTTTGACTCGATGTCTTCTCATATCCAACGATTGCTAAAAGTTCAACGTGAAATGATAAATGCTATTTCTCATGAGTTGCGAACGCCTATTGCCCGTTTACGATTTGGGTTGGAGGTGATGAAGGATGAGGTAGATGATAATGTTGCTAAAACGATTGAAGCGCTTGAGGGCGATGTTGAAGAACTGAATACACTGGTTGATGAGGTGCTAACTTACGGGAAGTTAGAAGCTGGTTCTTTGGCGCTGAATTTCAAAGAGATTTCTATTTCTCAACTGGTTGGCGATATTTTACAGCATAATCATTTATTACTTCAGCATCTCAGTGTCGAGGTAAATATCGATGAAACAGATTTGGTTTTAGCAGATGAGCACCATTTGAGTCGAGCGTTACAGAACCTTATTTTAAATGCCTCAAAATACGCAGCAGGTAAGATTGTTATTACTTTCTCTCATGATGAAGAGCGTTGGCAGTTAGATATTGAAGATGATGGGCCAGGTATTGCGTTTGAAGATAGAGATAAGGTCTTTATTCCTTTTCAGCGATTAGATAACAGTCGTACACGAGCTTCAGGTGGTTATGGACTAGGTTTGGCGATTGTTCAGCGTATTGCTTTTTGGCATGGTGGTGCTGTGTTGATTGATGCCAGTGAGTCTGGTGGCGCTAAATTTAGTTTGATTTGGTCGCGTAATCAGCATCAGAACTCTCTGTCCTGATGCTGTTACCTGTAACGATTACTGCGCTTGCCAATACTTTGTTAAAAATAGACTCGCTTATTCATGGATTTAGCAACATGGGCCCATTTATAACCCATAAACTCGGCTTTGGCTTCCTGCGTAGCCCTAATAACTACATCCATGTAGTTATCCGTTTTTTCGCCTATTTTTGCCTCGTCTAGTCTTCGCTCGTGAAATCGTTTGAAAGTTGGTTTTGAGTGATGTTTTTAAAGTTCAGGCGCTAGAATGCCTTTTAGATTTTTAAAGCAGGTTTTTGATGCGGTAGAAATCAAATCTTCCATGTAGGCGTTTTCACGCTGATCCTTTCTTATTGCCAAATAGAGCTTACACCAAACGCCTTCTTCGCCTAACGACTTGGTAATGACATATTGTCGGTTGGTGTATTCTGTTAATGCCCAATTTGGTAAGCAACAGACACCGCGACCGCTTGCTACCAACTGCATCATCATCAGCGTCAATTCACTATGACGAATTTTAGCTGGTGACACGTCCGCTGGGTTTAGGAAGTGTTTAAAAATATCCAAGCGTTCCGTTTCGACCGGATAGGTAATAAGTGTTTCTTTCGCAAAATCTTCCGGTGTTAGAAATTCTTTTTTTGCCAGAGCATGATGTCTGGATAAGGCGACCTGAGACTCATATTGAAACAATGGGATGTATTCAATATTTGGAATGTCTTGTGGATCGGATGTCACGACCAGATCCAAATCGCCACGAGCAAGAGCTGGTAATGGCATGAAACCAAAGGCTGTAGAAAGGTCGAGCTCGACATCCGGCCAATGTTCGCGGAAATGGTCAATGGTTGGCATCAGCCATTCGTAACAGCTGTGGCATTCAATAGCGATGTGCAGGCGTCCACTTTCCCCTTCAGCGAAGCGTTGAATGTCGCGCTGGGCCGAACGGAATGAAAGTAGCACATCATCTGCTAATTGTAATAAACGCAGTCCAGCGCTGGTAAAACGAACTGGTTTCGTTTTTCGAATGAAAAGTGGGCATCCTAGCTTTTCTTCAAGATCTTTAAGTTGGTGAGATAAAGCTGATTGTGTCAAGTGAACTCGTTCGGCCGCTTCGACTAAGCTGCCGGTTTCTCTGAGTGCGGTCAGTGTTTTTAAATGCCTAACTTCAATAATGCTCATAGTAATTCACGGTTGATGCGTCTTTTTAATGTTTGGGGGCAAAAAAAAGCTCGTAGGGAAGGGGATCCTTACGAGCCTTGATATTGTGTTAGTGGCAGAGCAAAAATTCAAGCAGTGCTTTTTGTGCGTGTAAGCGATTTTCTGCTTCATCCCAAACAACACAGTCTGGATGATCTATTACGTCAGCAGACACTTCTTCGCCTCGGTGAGCTGGCAGACAGTGCATGAATAAGGCATCATGATTAGCCTTAGCCATTAGTTCGGCATTCACTTGGAAGCCATCAAAGTCTTTTAGGCGCTGTTCCTGTTCGTCTTCTTGGCCCATTGAGGCAAATACGTCAGTGACGATTAGATCCGCGCCTTTGGCTGCTTCATGCGCATTGTGAAGCACAGTTACGCGATCAGCGTGTTCTGCAACCAAATCTGCATTGGGTTCATAGCCTACTGGGCAAGCAACGACTAATTGGAAGTCGAGCATAGCTGCTGCATTAATGTAGGAATTACACATGTTGTTGCCATCACCAACCCAGACGACTTTTTTGCCTTCGATAGATCCGCGGTGTTCTTGATATGTTTGCATATCAGCAAGCAGTTGGCATGGGTGATAGTCATCAGTCAAAGCGTTAATAACAGGGACAGATGAGTATTTGGCAAACGTTTCGACGGTTTTATGATCAAAGGTTCTGATCATTACGGCATCTACCATGCTTGAAATAACGCGTGCGCTGTCTTCAACTGGTTCGCCACGTCCCAATTGCGTATCTCGAGAGGAAAGAAACAATGCGTGTCCGCCAAATTGAGCCATACCCGCCTCAAAAGAAACTCGAGTTCGGGTCGATGACTTTTCAAATATCATCGCTAAAACTCGGTTTTTCAGCGGTTGAAATAGAGTGCCTTCGTGATGGATTTTCTTAAGCTCAGAAGCTCGTAGTAGTAACCGTTTTAACTCGTCAGAAGATAGATCCTTCAGAGTAAGAAAATGTCTAGGCGACACGCTAGGACTCCTTGTATGTCTTTGGAAAAAGGGAATCGACCAATTTAATACACTCAGGTAGGCGAGTAAAGGGCAATTAACAAGAGAAAGTAGAAAGGAAAGCATCTTTTTGGGGTTGTAAATACACCACGAGACCCAATAAACTGATGCAAGTTTAATGAATTTAATAGACTTGAATTTAGTAAGGGCATTAATAATTCGTTTGTCCTTACCAAAGACAGTTGCATAGCGAGGTTTTTAGCATGAGTAATACAATCGAAACAATTAAAGAGCAGATTAGCAGTAACGATATTTTGTTGTACATGAAAGGCAACCCTCGCGCTCCACAGTGCGGGTTTTCATCTCAGGCAGTGCAAGCATTAATGTCCTGCGGCGAGCGTTTTGCGTTTGTAAATATCCTAGATAATCCTGATATTCGTGCTGAGCTACCAAAGTTTGCTAACTGGCCAACATTCCCACAGCTTTGGGTTAAAGGCGAGTTAGTGGGTGGTTGCGATATTATCGTTGAAATGGCTGCTAACGGTGAACTACAGACTTTGATCAACGAAGCAGTCGGTTCTTCTTCTGAAGAATAAGTTTTGTGTCGGTTATGATGGTAAGCGACATTGTTGAGTTAAACATTAGCCTTTAAATATTAAGCAATAAAAGGAGACGTTAAAGATGTCTATTTTAGTTGGTAAAAAAGCCCCAGATTTTACAGTTCCAGCCGTATTGGCAGATGGCCAAATTGTTGATTCTTTCAACCTTGCTGAAACAATCAAAGGCAAATACGCAATCGTGTTCTTCTACCCGTTAGATTTCACATTCGTATGTCCTTCAGAAATCATTGCTATGTCTCACCGTATGGATAAATTCCGTGAAATGGGCGTAGAAGTCATCGGTGTTTCTATCGATTCTCATTTTACTCACAACGCTTGGCGTAATACTCCAGTTGAGCAAGGTGGTATCGGTGCTGTTGAATATACATTAGCAGCAGACATGGATCATGCAATCGCAAAAGCATACGGCATTGAGTCAGAAGGTGGTGATTCATACTACCCAGCTGGTGTTGCTATGCGTGCGTCTTTTGTTATCGACCAAAAAGGTATTGTTCGTTCACAAGTTGTAAACGATGAGCCGATTGGCCGTAACATGGATGAATTGGTTCGTGTTGTTGATGCGCTTCAATTCTTCGAAGAGCATGGTCAAGTTTGTCCAGCTGGTTGGAACAAAGGCGACAAAGGCATGACAACTTCTCCAGAAGGTGTTGCGTCTTACCTTGCTGAAAACTCTAAATCTCTATAAGACTCTTTGTTTTATAGTAAGAGAAGAACAGAACGCTCACTGCTGTAAAGTAGTGGGCGTTTTTTTGACTTGAGTTATTGGCTTTAAGCGATGATTTTAAATGCCGGTTTATAAGTGCTGGCTTTAAATGCCGCTATTGAGGCTATAGCTCGTAAAGCTCAAGCGGTAAGTCGTCTGGATCGGCAAAGAAAGTAAAACGCTTGCCAGTCAGCTCATCCAATCGAATGTCTTCCGTGATCACACCTTGTTGATTTAGATGTTTAATACAGTCTTCTAAATTTTCTACTGCAAAGGCTAAGTGTCTTAAGCCTTGCGCCTCAGGCCGAGAAGGACGTGCTGGTGGTGATGGAAATGAGAAAAGCTCAATTTGTTGTTGGTCATTAATGGCAAGGTCTAATTTATAAGACTGACGTTCTTCTCTATAAGTCTCTTTTAGTATGCGAAAGCCAAGAATCTCACTATAAAATCGTTTTGAGACCAAATAGTCAGAGCAAATGATGGCGACGTGATGAACATGAGAAACGTTGAACATAGTTTTGTGTCTTCTGATGGCTCTTATTATTTAGCTTGTGCTTTTAGCTCATTTGCCACATCAATGACTTGTCTTCTGAACCAAATATGACTGGCATCATGATGTAGTAGCGGGCTCCAAATCATTTTTAGTTCAATTTCTGGAATATCGAATGGTGGATCAAGAATGACTAGATCAGGGTTCTTTTTATTAACCATAGCGACTTTTTTAGGAAGAGTGGCAATAAGATCTTGCTCAAGAGCCAAGTGCATCGCGGTGTGGTAACTTCTAGTAAACACCCGAATGCTGCGTTTATGATCAAGAGCTTGTAGTGCCTCATCAACCCAGCCTAATTTCTGTACGTCGTTTGGGTCCATGCCGACACCCACACCAAAGCCTGTTTTACTCACCCAAATGTGCTGGGCTTGTAAGTATGCTTCAATATCAAAATGGTCTTTGACAGGATTTTTTGAGCTCATCATGCAGACAAAGGTATCAAACCAGACACTTTTTTGATGGAAGGACTGAGGTAATTCTTCAAAACGGTTAATGGCCATATCGATTTTGCCGGCCTCAACATCATGAAAGGTGACATCACTTGGCGTCATTATGTCGAGCGTAATGCCAGGAGCAAATTCCCGTAGACGGTTAAGTAGTCGCGGAATAACGGTTGAAGCGGCATAGTCACTCGCCATGATACGAAATACACGCGTACTAATACTTTCGTTAAAGTCTGCTTCTGGCTGCAGAGCTTCTTCTAGTTCTAATAGAACTTTGCGCACGATAGGTTGTAGGCGTAAGGCTTTCTCAGTTGGCTTCATGCCTTCACTAGTGCGGACTAGCAATGGGTCGCTTAACAAGTCTCTTAGACGCTTTAAGCCATTGCTCATCGCTGGCTGTGTGATGTTTAGCTGATTTGCAGAGCGCGTGACGTTGCATTCTCGCAGTAAGACATCGAGATAAATAAGAAGATTAAGATCTATTTTATTAATATTCATACTTTTTATGTGATTCGCATAATTTATATATTGTATGAATTTATTGTATTGACCTTTGCGTAAACTTCAACCGCAAATGCTAAATAATCTAGCAAAGGTCTAAAAATGTATATTTTATGTATTTGATAGGATCGGCACTGTACAGCAGAGATCGATAAAGCGCTGGGCGTTTTGGGTTAGTGCGGTGTTCTTTGGTGTGACAATTAATAGGTTTCGGTTTAGTTCTAATGGTGTTTGATAAAGACGTATTAGCCCAGCGTTGAGTTCTTGGGATATAGCCATACGAGACAAACAGCCAAGTCCCATTTGATGAATGACGGCTTGTTTTACCGCTTCCATGTGAGCAAGGGAAAGGACGACATTAAGCTGTGGAATTTGAGCCGCAGTGGCTTGTTCTAATATATTGCGAGTACCAGAGCCGGATTCGCGCATTACCCAGCTGGCCTCTTTTAAGTCTTCCCAAGATAAATTCTCAGGGCGTTCTTCTTCAGCGGAACCAAATACCACAAGTTCGTCTTTTAACCATACTTGGGTCATCAATTCTGCGTGTTGGCAGTAGCCTTCGATAAAACCGACTTCGGCTTTGCCTGTTAGTAATTGTTGAATCACGCTTTGTGTATTGCCAATGTCTAAGTTAAAACGAATGTTAGGGTGTTGACGTTTAAACAAAGACATCTGTTTAGGCAGTAGATAATTACCAACACTCACACTGGCAGCCAAATGCAACGAGCCGCTTAGCTCATCTTCGTTGCCCATGCTCTCGATTTGTTCTATTTGACTGAGAACTGCACGAGCTTGTGGGAGGAGGTGCCTTGCTTGTGGTGTTATTTGCAAACGTTTGCCGTGGCGGCGGAAAAGAGGCCGACCTAAAAGAGCTTCTAGCTCTCTTAGTGCTTGGCTTGCAGCAGGTTGGCTGATGGAAACCATTTCTGCAGCAGCAGTAACGGATCCTGTGTGAACAACCGCTTCAAATATTTGTAATTGTCTAAGTGTGATTCTCATTTGGCTATTGTAGCCTTGTTTCTGTTTTGATGAGTAGTGCTATTCGCTTCCCTGTTGATAAATGATCCAAGAGACAAATAAAAGTCCATAAGCAATTGTATATTCTGAAGTTATGGTATGAAATGTGCTTCAGTTTTAACTGAGAAACTCAGTGCTGAATTTACTGAATTGAATGTGGTCTGTGTTATCCGCTTTCACAAGAAGCGATTTTTACAAACCTTTGTTATTAACCAAAAGTTAATACGACTCTTGTTAAGGACGTTTTATGAAAACCACTCATCGTTGGCTCTCTATTATTGAGGGTTGTCTGCTTGTTGCCTTAGGCTTGCATATTTTAAATTCCGCTGGGTTGCTTATTAGCGGCACTGCAGGCGCTGGAATGATTCTGTTGCGGGTTACTGATTTATCTTTTGGGCAGTTGTTTTTCTTGCTTAATATTCCTTTTTACATATTAGCTTGGTACACACTAGGGCGAGACTTTACCTTACGTACCTTTGCCAGTGTTAGTCTGTTGTCTTTGCTTTCTGAACTGATGAAACAATATGTTGTTCTATCGATGCATCCTCTTTTATCGGGTGCTCTAGGTGGCTTATTAGTTGGTTTTGGGCTAATTATCTTGTTCCGCCATAATGCTTCTTTAGGCGGGCTAAATATCTTATCTGTGTATTTAGAGCGGCGATTTGGTGTTCATGCGAGTAAAACAACGTTAGTTGCGGATATTGCGGTATTGATGGCGGCTGTGGTGTTTCTTGATTGGAGCCATTTAGCCTACTCGTTACTTGCGTTCTTATTATTAAGTTCAGTAGTTGGCCGTTATCATCGTCCACCAAAGTGGGCGCAAATAGTGATGGTAGATGCCAAAGTTTAAGGTATAAAGTCGATCTTTACTTTTATTTGACTCTTTTTTTAACAAGTCGTTTTATCAGCGTGTGTTAATGTGGACTTTCCTTGATCCACATTAGTGCATGCCTCGTATCTAATTTGTATATTTCCTATCATTCAGCGCTTTAATGAGTCTTCATTTGAGACCCTTGTACAATCTAGTTTTATTTTGTGCTTAGGATTATCTGCTAATTTTTATTCTAGGCTTTTTATAGATAACTTAGATGGATATTTTATAAGAAACAGAGGTAGTATTTAGGGGTATTACTTAATAATTGTTCAATCGTGGCGTTTTAATTACTTTATTTAAGTGATTGTTAAATCATAGAAAAGGCATAGCTAGGTATGAAGCAGTCCCCAACGGTGTTAATTGTCGATGATGTTCCAGAGAATTTACGCGTTTTAAAGGAAGTAATGGATGCATTGGATTGCCAAATTTCTGTAGCAAACTCCGGCGAACGAGCTCTGGAACTGCTAGATCGAACCCAGCCGTGTTTAATTTTGTTAGATGTCATGATGGGGGGAATTGACGGGTTCGAGACCTGTCGTCGAATTCGATGCCATCCGCATCATAAAGATGTGCCTATTATTTTTGTTACCGCGTTGGCTGATGATATAAGTCGAGGTTTTGAGGCTGGCGGCAATGATTACATCAGTAAGCCTATTCGAATTGAAGAAGTCCGTTCCAGAGTTCAACACCAGCTGGAAAAATTCCAATTGGTGAATGAGTTAAGAGAGCTTACCTCGTCACTAGAAGAGAAGGTTCGTGAGCGCACTGCCGATCTGAATTTGGTAAATCGAAACCTTCGAAAAGAAGTGAACGAAAGACGCTATATGCAAGATCGACTGAACTATCTTGCACAGCATGATTTTGTCACTCAACTCTATAACCGTGATGCGCTAGACGAATACATTTCTAATCTTATTTCCGGAATTCAAGCCCAAACAGCCGAGCATATACCTTATTTTATTTTAATTGACGTGAATGAATTTCGTCTGATAAATGATTCATGCGGTTGTATTGCCGGTGATGAATTGTTGTATCAACTGGCCATTATGATGAGTGAACTTGCCGATCCTCAACGAGATTTTTGTGCTCGCTTAAGCGGTGATAAATTTGCCATTGTTATCAGTCAAGGCGGAGATGAGGCGGTCGAATCTTTTTTCCGCTTACTACAACAAGGTTTCAAGAACTTTGCATTTGTATGGGATGAGCGTCAGTTTCGAATGACTGTGACGCAAGTTGCTATCCCAATTACGCTTGATATGGTGTCTTTTGAACAAGTTGTTATGTTGGCTGACGAAATTTGTTATTCAAGTAAAAAATCGGGCATTCATTCTCGAATTATCAAGAATGCCAAAGACCTTGCTTATGATGAGCATAGGGGGAATTTAAACTGGGGGCTGCGTATTATTGACGGCCTCGATAAAGATTTATTCGAAGTGCATTTTCAACAAGTGTGTTCATTGATTAACGATGAACCGAAAAAGAAAATAGAAATATTAGTTCGACTGAAAGACGAAGAAACTGGTGGTTTAATTTACCCCAATGATTTTATCCGAGCAGCTGAGCGTTTTGGTATCGTCTCCAAAATAGATCGCTGGGTGATTAGTAATACCATGCAGCAATTGGCAGAGCGTGCTGGTTTGTGGGACGAAATTGATCAGGTGGCGTTGAATGTGTCAGCGCTGTCGGTGCGACAGGCCAATTTTGCCGAATTTATTATTGAGCAGTTAAAGCACTATCAATTAGATGGCAGTAAATTCTGCTTTGAAATCACAGAAACAGAAGCGCTTAATAACTTTGCGGATACACGTAGGTTTATGTCTTTGCTTCACGAACATGGCTGTACCATTGCTTTAGATGATTTTGGTACGGGCTTCTCGTCCTTTGCGTATTTGATGGATTTGCCATTTGATTTAATTAAGATTGATGGCATGTTTATTAAAGACATGCATGTAAACGAAATTCACTACGGTATGGTCGACTCGATTGTGAAGTTGGCTAAGATGCTTAATAAACCTGTTGTGGCAGAGTTTGTCGAAAACCAAGCTATCGTGGATAAGTTAAAGCTTTTAGGTGTTGAGTGGGGGCAGGGATATTTTTTCCATAAGCCGGAAAAGCTTTAGCACAAGTTGTACTCGCGCGACTTGGTATCGGGCTTTTAAAGCCAATAAAGTTACTTCTGGTGTTTTTTAGGGATTTATCATGGATATAGAGTTTCCCATTTTACTCAAAGTGTTTGCTAGTTTATTTTGCCTAACCGCTTTTGTACTGGTTGCTTTGCAACTCGCTTTTCTTTTTCGTTTTAAGCTATTACAGCGCCGCTATTCGAGAGCGATTCTCGCTACTAACGCAGGCGTTTGGGAATGGTTTCCTGAAACGGGTCGTTTATATGCTTCTTCTGAATTCTTTATGCAACTTGGTTTTGAAGAACAAAAAACACCAAAGCGCCTAGAAGATTGGTTGGCGTTTTTATCATCAGAAGATCAAATAACTTTCAATACATGGAAAACTGCGTTACTCGAACAAGAAACACATCTCGCGCCTAAATCGATACGTTTACAGATTCAGAATCATCTTAATGAATGTTTTTGGATAGAGATGCGCGGTAGCGTTACTCGTAGAGATAGCCACCATCGTGTTTTGAGTGTAGCTGGGATTTTTGAAGAAATAGGCCATCTAGTTGAAACTGAAACCGCTTTGATCGTTGCGCGTGAAGAAGCGCGTCGCCGAGAACTTACCTTATCCTCCTTGTTAAATAACATTCCTGATATTGTCTGGTCAAAAGATGAGCAAGGAAATTACCTCGACTGTAACCAAGCTTTTTTAGACTTTAATCAACTCACTGCGCTAGAGATAAAAGGAAAAAGTGATTTAGATTTAAATTTGGATGGCAAAGGTGATTATTATCAAAGCAGAGGAGATTTAACCTTACAAACGGGCATTACTTCTCATGAGCAAAGTTGGGGCTACCCAAAAGATGGGGGCGAGCCGTGTTTATTTGAAATCCATCGAGTTCCAGTAATTGAACCTTCTATCAATTTTCGTGGCACTTTAGGAATTGCCCGAGATATTACTGAGCGTCATCTCCTGTTTAACCAGCTTAAGTTATTTAAAAGCTTTGCAGATAACTCTGCGCAAGGCTTTGCCATGGCTACTTTGGATGGCGATATTACATATTTTAATAAAAAAATACGTTCACTTCTTGGTGTGGGTGAAGAGGCCAGTGATGCGTCTTTAGCCGAATATAATTATCTTGAATTTTATCCTGAAGTTAGCCAAAAGTTTCTGAAAGAAACAGTGATTCCTTATGTGAGAGAGCACGGTGTTTGGGAGGGTGAGTTGCAGGCCAAGAGCTTAGATGGTCATATCTTCGCAACCTACGAAACCTATTTTTTATTGCGTGATGAAAATGGCAAGGCAACCTCTGTTGGTGACATCATGAATGATATTACCGAGCAAAAACATGTGTCCATGGAGTTGGAGCAAGCAAAAGAAGCTGCAGAGCAAGCCAGCCAGGCAAAAAGCCATTTCTTAGCTAATATGAGTCATGAAATTCGTACGCCATTAAATGCGATTATTGGCTACGCACAGCTGATTAGTGAAGACAACCAATTAACTGGCGTTTCTAGAACGCGTTTTTTATCCATTGCGAGTGCTGGGCATCGTTTATTGGGCTTGATTAACGACATTTTAGACATAGCCCGAATAGAGTCTGGACGGCTTGTGCTACACGAGCAAAAAGTTAATCTCTGTCGCGAAGTTAGTCAGATTAGTAAGCTCTTTCAAGGTCAAGCTCAGGAAAAAGGTCTAGAGCTTATTGTCGAGTGTGATATAGACGAGCGGCAGTTTGTCTGGATAGATCCCGTTAAATTCCAGCAAATAATTACCAACTTACTGGGTAATGCTGTGAAATTCACAGCTCAAGGTTACGTGAAAGCGGCCGTTCAGATTGTAGAGGATCGTATTCATATCAGCATCGAAGATACAGGTCCAGGAATAGAAGCTGAATTAATGGATCACCTGTTCACGCCGTTTATACAGGGGAAAGCGGGTGAGGCATCTGGCGGCACAGGGTTAGGTTTGTCTCTATCGACGACGTTGGTCAAACTGATGAACGGGACTTTGTCTGTTAAAAGTAGCGAGGGTGTCGGTACACAAATTGTAGTTGATTTGCCATTGTCTAAAGTTGAAGACAGCGAAGCGACTGACTGTGATGAGCAAGACACACTGCTTAATATGAGACTTAATAACCCCATCAGAGTTTTGGTGGCGGAAGATGATGAATGGTCGCGAGATATTCTAGTGTCATTGTTAGAAAAGGCTGGTTGTCAGATCATTGAAGCAGAAGACGGCGAGCAAGCTATAAAAGCCTTCAAAGCGAATCCGCCAGATTTAGTGATGACCGATATTCGAATGCCCAACAAAACCGGTATAGACTTATTAAAATTCATTCAACAAGAAGATCAGGAACAATTGATTCCTGTGATAGCGGTAACAGCATCGACATTGGTGCATGAACAGCAAGCTCTATTGGATGATGGTTTTTGGCAGGTCATCGCTAAGCCTTATCAAATAGAAGATATTTACAAAGCCTTAGTTGCACATCTTGATGTGAAATTTGTTCCTATCATTGAAACCACTGCGACACAAAAGGCTACTGATGAGCAATCTGAAGAAAGCGCCCACACAGTCGAGTTACCAGAGCTATTACCTGATTTAACACCAGAAGATTGGCTGCCATTGTTATTGGCTGCACAAAGTGGCGATGTGCAAACCACCGAAGAGGTATTTCAGGTATTACGTCAATCATTGCCTAAGAATCAGCAAAAAGCCCTTCAAGCGGCGATCAATCAATTTGATTTGGGATTGGTAGAAACATTGATTGATAAGTATCAGACAGAGAACGAATAACCCACATCGTTTCTTCACAGGCATGCGTTTTGTTCAAGCCATGCTGAAGGCTTTAGGTTTGACAGGAATCTGCTGCCTAGTTAAGGTCAAACAAGACAAATCATAGGGAAAACGCCTACAATAGACGGCTTATGATTTCCTTTTGAACTTAATGAACCGCAACAGGTAGCTCAATGACCCGTTTAGCCTCTAGTGACTTTCCTTTTACCGCAGTGGCGGGGCAAGAGCCGTTGAAGTTAGCGTTGATTTTGTGTGCGATTAATCCCCAAATTGGCGGTGTTTTGATAAGCGGTCCGCGTGGATCAGCAAAGTCTACCTTGGCTCGCGGTTTGTCTGGGGTGATGCCTGCTTTACAAGGTGAAGAGCCTGTTCCTTTTGCCACTTTACCTCTTGGCACCAGTGAAGATCGTTTGCTTGGCGCTCTCGATTTAGAGCAAGTTCTGCAAGACAAACACGTCGCGTTTAAGCCTGGTTTATTGAGCAAAGCTCACGGCGGTGTGTTGTATGTCGATGAAGTGAACTTACTTGCCGACCATTTAGTTGATCAACTTTTAGATGTTTCAGCCAGCGGTGTGAATCGTGTTGAGCGTGATGGTATTAGCCATGAACACGCGGCACGTTTCTTATTGGTTGGTACTATGAACCCAGACGAAGGTGAATTGCGTCCGCAGTTAAAAGACCGTTTTGGGTTAATGGTCGAATTAGTGAATCAATATAGCCTTGAAGAGCGAGTACAGATTGTCCGTCTGCGAGACGAATACGATCAAGATTCACAGGCCTTTTGTGATGCCTTTAAATACAAACAGCGTAATTTAAAAAACAGCATTCGTTTAGCAAGACAAGCCTTGGCACAAGTGCGCTGTTCTGATGAATTACGTTTAGAAGTCGCGACTCGCTGTCAGTTAGCAAATATTGATGGTGTGCGTGGCGACATTGTTTGGATTCGAGCTGCGATGACTCATGCTGCTTGGCGTGGCGCAAAAACCGTTGCTTTGGACGATATTCAAGCGGTGGAAGATTTGGTATTGGCACATAGACGCCAAGCTAAAACTCAGAACCAGTCACAGCCTCCAAGCCCACCACCGTCTCGTCGTCCTGATCATTCACGTTCGCCTTCACTAAATAAAGGTGATCAGCCACAAGATCAAGAAAGCTCTAAAGACAATCAGACAAATGAGCAAAATGGTTCAGGTGAGTGGGGAAGTATGGAGTCACAAGCACTTGCTAGTAGCGCGCCGATTCGTGTCGCCATTCATGACGAGTTGAACGAAAGAAATTCAACTCGCACTCGTATTGATGAGGTGACGCCGGGAAAGCGCAAAGGCAAGCAATTGGGCGGTTATCGTCCTGATGTTGCGTCATCTGTTGATCTTCAATCAGCGGATGGCATTGATTGGTTTCGCAGCATCGTTAGTCACCCACAAGAATGGCCGCCGAAAAACCTGACGCATAAGCCAGCCAAAACGGGTCAATCTGTTTTGCACTTGGTGTTGTTAGATACGTCGGCATCAACCTTGAGCCAAGGCGTTTTTGCTCAAGCCAAGGGGGTAATTTTAGACATTGCCAACCGTGCGTATTTAGCCCGAGAACAGATTACGATTTTAGGTTTTGGGCAGGACGGTGTGTCGTCGATTTTGCCAAAAGTCCGTGCGCCAAAAGAAATCTCAGACTTACTTGATGATTTAGGTGCTGGTGGCGGTACGCCGTTTCGCGTTGCTATAGAAAACGCCAGTCAGTATTTGGCGCAACAACATAAGACAACCACTGGCTTGCACAGCCAAACTTACATATTGACCGATGGTCGCACCCAAGCTGATGTGTCCGATCTTGTTTTACAGGGCAACACTGTACTGATCGATACTGAAAACGCGCCGGTTAAGCGTGGCCGAGGTCAGGATATTGCCCAGCATTTGGGTGCACAATACGTTTTATTGAGCTCTCTTTTAGAGAACTTTTAGACACTTTTAGAGACTGCTTTATGACCACTTCCGTTGTTCATTGTCCCGCGTTATTTTTGACGGCGCCTGCGTCGAATCAGGGTAAAACCACCATTACTGCCGCCTTAGCACGTTATTTTACCAATCAAGGTAAAGCGGTTCGTGTCTTTAAAACGGGTCCAGATTACCTTGATCCACAAATTCTAGCGCAAGCATCCAAGCAGCCAGTTGAACAGCTGGATATCTGGATGGCAGGCGAAGATTATTGCCAAGATAAACTCTACCAAGCTGCTCAAGTGGCGGATTTGATCTTGGTAGAAGGCGCTATGGGCATGTTTGATGGTGAACCCTCCAGTGCTGATTTGGCAGCCCGATTTGGTATCCCCATGGCGATTGTTATGGATGTCAAAGGCATGGCACAAACCGCCGCCGCAGTAGCGACTGGCTTGGCGAACTTCCGTGATGATGTACAAGTGACAGGTTTAATTGCCAACCGATGTGGCAGCGAACGCCATGCGGAATTGATCCGCGATGCGCTACCAGCAAGTTTGCCTTTGCTTGCAACCTTAAAGCGTGATGAAGAGATTACCTTGCCAGAACGTCACTTGGGCTTGGTGCAAGCGGACGAAGTGAAAGATGAACTAGAAATTCGTTTCGAAGCCGCTGTTGAATGGCTCAAAGAAACCCAAGATACAGGCTTACTTGAATTACCTACAGCCGTGCCTTTTTACCCTACAAACCACGTAGACGCTGAACAAACCATTGAGCAAAGCTTACTGGGTAAAACTATTGCGGTTGCCAAAGACTCGGCGTTCAGCTTTATCTACGATGCTAATCTGATTGCGCTAAAAAACTTAGGCGCTAACGTGGTGTTTTTCTCACCATTGCATGATCAAGTTTTACCTGATGCCGATGCGCTTTGGTTACCGGGCGGTTATCCTGAATTACACACCAAAGCATTGTCAGAAAACACAACAATGCGCCAAGCGATCAAAGACTTTTTCCAAACCGGCAAAGGTATTTTGGCAGAATGCGGTGGCATGCTGTATAGCTTGGATGATTTAACCGATTTGGATAATCAGTGTTATCCAATGTTGGGAATTTTAGAAGGCCAAGGTGCAATGCGCGGCAAACGTGGCTGCCAAGGTATGCAAACGGCGGTGATTCCGCAAGGTGAAATTCGTGGTCATGCTCACCATAGGTCACGCAGCGCCAATACGCCTGAACCTGTCGGCTATGGTCGTCGTCAGCGACATCCTGCACCGGGCGAAGCGATTTATCAGCAGAAAGGTTTGACCGCCAGTTATTTGCATCTGTTTTTCCCTTCGAATCTAGACGTTACCGCGAAGATTTTTTTAGGCCAAGGCAGTTCGTCCTTCGATAAGGGGCGCTCTTCTTTGGACAAGGGACAATAGCGCAATGTGGCCAGAAAGTGCTGAATCGCCCGCGCCACTGCGTACTGGTTTAACCACTGGTACTTGCGCGACAGCCTGTTGCGTCGCCGCGGCACAAGCACTTTTTGCCCAAAAACAAGATTCAAACGTGAGTGTCACCTTACCCAAAGGCAAAGTGGTCCACCTACCGATTATCGCATACCAAGAAATAGACAACGGCATCAAAACCGCCACTATCAAAGACGCTGGGGACGACCCAGACGCGACTCATGGCGCGACGTTATTTGTTGAACTGAGATTGTCATCCGAGCAAGGCGTGCGTTTTCATGCGGCACAAGGTGTTGGCACTGTGACGCGAACCGGTTTGTTGCTTGATGTTGGCGAACCAGCAATCAACCCAGTGCCGCGTAAAATGATGACGGAGCATTTAGAAGGCTTTGCGCAGACCTACCAATATCTTGGTGGTTTCGATGTCTCTGTCGGCGTCATCAATGGCGAACAAATTGCACAAAAAACCATGAATCCGCGTTTGGGGATTTTGGGTGGTATATCGATTTTGGGTACCACTGGCATTGTGCGGCCTTTTTCTTGTGCTGCTTACATCGCATCTATTCATCAAGGTATCGATGTCGCTCGGGCGAATGGCTTGACCCACATTGCCGCTACCACAGGCAACGCCAGTGAAGACGCGATAAAAAGCCATTATCAGCTTAATGATATGGCCTTGATCGAAATGGGCGACTTTGTCGGCGCTGTGTTAAAGCACATTAAAAAAGTCGAAGCCACCGCACCCGCTCAACTGACTAAGTTAAGTATTTGTGGGGGCTTTGGTAAGATCAGTAAGTTGGCCCAGCATCATATGGATTTAAACAGTCGAGCATCCAGCATCGACCTTGGTGCCTTGGCACAATTGGCCGCCAGTTTGGGCGCCGATGACACCTTACAAGAACGCATGGTAAACGCCAATACCAGTGTAGAGGCCTTGTCATTTGCCATGTCAGAAGGTTTGCCACTGGCTGATGCTATTTGCCAGCAAGCCTTAGACTTTGCCAGAAAATACATTCCTGTCCATATAGAACTGGAAGTCTGGGCGATTGACCGCAAAGGCCAATTTGTTGGCAAAGCGTTGGATTCCACTAGGAAAAAGAGGCACGAGCCATGAAGATTTTATTATTAGGCGGTACTGCCGATGCACGTCACTTGGCTGACGCATTACACAAAGAGGGTTTAAACGTCATTTACAGCTTGGCGGGGTTGGTTCGCGTGCCCAAGGTGGACTGCCAATTGGTGGTCGGCGGATTTACCCAATTTGGTGGTTTGGCTCAGTATTTAACAGACCATAACATTGGCGCGATATTAGATGTGACCCATCCTTACGCGCAAACCATGAGCAGTAAAGCCGTAATAGCAGCCAAAGAAGTCGGCATTCCTTGCTGGCGTTTTCATCGTCCCGCTTGGCAACAAGAAGAAGGCGATAACTGGCAGGATTACCAAGATGAAGCCGATTTACTTGCTCAGCTCGATGGTTTTCGAGTGCCGTTATTAAGCGCAGGGCAAATGAGCGAAGACTTACTTAAATGTATTATGCAATTGCCGAGTATTGAACGCATCGTATGGCGAACGGCGGTTGAACCCAAGTTTTCTCTGTCTGACAACATATATTGGATAAAAGCCATTGGGCCTTTTGCTTTAGAAGACGAGCGTCAATTG
This sequence comes from Marinomonas sp. ef1, assembly GCF_002806845.1. Lineage (NCBI taxonomy): Bacteria > Pseudomonadati > Pseudomonadota > Gammaproteobacteria > Oceanospirillales > Oceanospirillaceae > Marinomonas > Marinomonas sp. ef1. Next base: position 23,094 of record NZ_NHTT01000020.1, read on the forward strand.
TTAGTGGATCATGGCATCGACGTCATCGTCAGTAAAAACAGTGGCGGTATGGCGACGTATTCAAAGCTTGTCGCCGCTAGAGAATTATCTATTCCCGTTTTATTGCATGCTCGGCCAATCTTATCCGACGCCGAGCGTGAATTTAGTGACACAGAAGAATGCTTGCAAGCCTGTTTAGCAGCTTGGGGCAACGCTTCTATCCATATTAAGCATCAACAAAAAGACAGCCAACAGTGACTTCTTCAGACGACTATAAATACGAAAACAACCCTCAAGCCATTGAGAACGACAGCTTTCGCCAAATCCGTGAATTAACTGATTTGTCTAGCTTGAGTCAAGATCAGCAGCAAGTCGTTATGCGTGTGGTACACAGCCTTGGCTTGCCAGATGTGGCCGAGCAAGTGCGATTTAGTGCGAATGCAACCCAAGCGGGACGTGAAGCACTGGCGAATAACTGCGCGATTTTGTGCGACGTGGAAATGGTCAAGCAAGGCGTGACCAAACGCATGATAGCGCGAGAGCCCTTGTGCTTTTTGAATGATCCTCGCACGGCGGAATTGGCAAAAAGCAAAGGAGAAACCCGTTCTATGGCGGCGCTGAGTTTATGGCAAGAAGCACTGGCTGGCAGCGTGGTTTTAATCGGTAATGCGCCAACCGCCTTGTTTCGTTTATTGGAAATGATAGAACAAGGTGCCCCTAAACCCGCTTTGATTATTGGTATGCCGGTGGGCTTTGTCGGCGCGGCGGAATCGAAAGAGGCGCTGTGGGAAGCCCATGAGAAACTGGGTATTGAATGTATCACCTTGCTAGGGCGAATGGGGGGCAGCGCCGTGACATCGGCCAGCTGTAATGCTTTGTTGCGCTGTAATATTGGCGAGTATTATTAATGCATTCCATGAGCCTTGGTATCCGTTTTTTATTTTCGTTAATCCACCTAGCTTAATGTAATGGCATTGAATGGAAGTAGGTTTATGAAACACACACAAATGCCAATCCATGTTATCGGTCTGGGTGTTAATCAAGTGGCGCATTTGGATGAGGCGGCGCAAGCGGTTTTGGCGAGCTTGTCGGCGCATGATGTTGTGTTAGGTGCTCCGCGTCAGCATGACACCATCACACACTGTGCTCATCTGGCTCGTCGTGAAGATCTGCCCAAACTCAGCATGTTGAAAGAAGCCTTTGCCAATTGGCAATCCGAAGGGGCGAAGCAGGTGGTGGTGTTAGCTTCTGGCGATCCGCTGTATTACGGCATTGGCGCTTGGTTGATGCGTACTTTTTCGCTTGAAAATCTACGCTTTTATCCGAATGTTTCCAGTATTCAAGCGGCCTGTCATCGTCTTGGTCTGTCCTTGCAAGAGGTGCAAGCGGTGAGTTTGCACGGTCGTCCATTGGCTTCGTTACGTCGTTATTTGCAGTCGAATAAGACCTTGGTGTTGCTGACGGACCAATTCAGTCAACCCCAACACATTGCGCAAGAATGTGTGCAAGCAGGCCTTGATCAAAGTGAGATCACAGTGTGTGAGGCCTTGGGGTATGAACAAGAAAAAGTCCGTACTTTTAGTGCCAAGTCTTTATTAGATACAGAAATAGAATGGGATCCGCTTAATGTGGTTGTGTTGAAAATCAGCCAGCAACCTTCACGTTATCCAAGCTCTGTTGGTATTCCTGACACGTCTTTCGTTACCGACAAAGGCGATGGCAAAGGCATGATTACCAAGCGAGAAGTGCGTTTGACGATTTTGTCTTATATGAACATCGAACAGGGCGACATAGTTTGGGATATTGGTGCGGGTTGCGGTGGCGTGAGTGTGGAAATGGCGTATTGGCATCCGCGTAGTCAGATTATTGCCATTGAACATCATCCAGACCGTTTGGCTTGTTTAACTGCTAATCAAGATCGTTTTGGTGTCATGCAGAATCTATTTATTGTCGCGGGCCGCGCGCCAGATGCGCTGGTGGATTTACTTGCTGGTAATTTGCTTGCTGGCAACAACGCACAACACGGCAAGCCTAATAAAGTTTTCATTGGTGGCAGTGATGGTGAATTAAATGCCTTGATGACGCAGGTTTGGGATCTATTGCCTGCTGGCGGCAGTTTAATGGTTAGCGCCGTCACCGAAGAGACAAAATACCAAGTCATGCAATTCGCGCAACAGCGTGACAAAGCGCAGGACGCAGATGAACAAAGCTTACAAGTGTCGATTGCCAAAGGCGAGCGATTAGCTGGGCAGCGATTATTTCGCCCCAATCTGCCTGTTACACTCCATCACTTTAAAAAGCATTCTGCAGAACACATGATCAAGATAGACAATAAGACAATTTATAAGGAAAGCGTACAATGAGTGCCTCGGAAACATCTCAAAAAACAGGCCGATTCATTGGTGTGGGCGTAGGTCCCGGTGATCCAGAATTGATCACCTTAAAAGCGTTACGTTTGATTCAGCGTGCTAGTGTGGTGAGTTACCTTGCCAACGACGAAGGTGGTTCCCAAGCAAAAACCATCGCCAGCGAAGCCTTTGCTGGCGTGACTCATGCGCAGAACGAAATTGCTATTGTGATGCCGATGTCGACGGATCGTTCATTGGCAAATGAAGCCTACGACAATGGTGCAAAAGCCATTTCCGACGAATTATCACAAGGCAAAGACGTGGTTTTCTTGTGTGAAGGCGACCCGTTGTTTTTTGGTTCTTTCGCTTATTTATTAGAGCGTCTAGAAAGCGATTTCCAATGCCAAGTTGTGCCCGGTGTGTCGTCAATCAATGCTGCATCGTCTGCCTTGAATCATCCGTTAACCGTATTGAAAGAATCCTTCGCTGTGGTGAGTGGTCGTCATACTGCACAGCAAATAGATATGGCACTAGAGCAACATGATAGCGTGGTAATAATGAAAGCTGGGCGTGCGCGTCCGCGTATTCTCATGGCGCTGCGTAAAACTAATCGTATGCAAGACGCGAAATACCTTGAATACATTGGTCGTGAAAACGAACGCATTGTGCGCGATGTGTCGACCTTGGAAGACAAAGCTGGGCCGTATTTCTCCTTGTTCGTGGTGACCAAAAGTGAGCGAGGCACGCGGTGATACGCTTTATTGCATTAACCCCCGCTGGGGAGCGGCTGGCCAACAAACTTTTATCTCAAGGGATGCAGAATCATTGGCCAGAGGCCGTGGTGGACTACAAACCAAAACCTTTTGCCGAGTTCGTGCAAACGGCGTTTAAAAACGGTGATTGGCTAGTGTTCATCTGTGCCACTGGCATCGTTATGCGAACCCTCGCGCCAGTGATTCAAGACAAGTATCAAGATCCGCCAGTCTTGGTATTGGACGAAGAAGGTAAGTTTGTCATTCCGCTTTTGTCTGGTCATGAAGGTGGTGCCAACGAGTGGGGCGCGCAAGTGGCAAAATCCCTTGGCGCACAGCTTGTTATGACCACGGCGAAACCTTACCTCAACCCAGTTTATACATTAGGGATGGGTTGCGAACGCAACTGCCCATTAGAATTTCTTGAAAGTCTCATGCTCGCCGCCCTAGCGCAAAAAGGCTTAACCCCAAACGATATTCACTCTCTAAACAGTATTGATATTAAAGCGGATGAGACCAATCTTATTGCCCTTGCAAAAAAGTACCACTGGAATTTCAACACTTATAGTGCTCAAGAACTCGCCCCAATGGAGCCGTTGCTTAGCATTAAATCTGACTACATTTTTAAAACCGTTGGTGTTTACGGCGTTGCAGAATCCGCCGCGCTTTTAGCTATTCAAAATAAAACTGGCACAGAACCAGAACTTATATTGAATAAAATCAAAAACGCCAAAGCGACATGTGCGGTGGCGAGAGGGTTTCATTAGAAATAGTTTAAACGCTAGTGTTCATGAGTCTCTAATAAGTACACTTGAAGGTTTGTTTTTCCATATTTGAAAGTTATTTATTAGCATTTTTACGGTTTGGTTGCGGCTTCATAGTTAATTTTTATTTCAAATCTGGTATTGTTCACCCTTGATTAGTTTTTGAATCATTATCAGCTTTAGAAGATTCTGATTTCATATAGATTAAGGCTTAGTTTAGAAAAAGCTTTGATAGTGTCTACAAATTTTTATTTTTAGGTAAAGTAATATGTTGAATAAGTTGAAATTAGTAACTCGATATTTAAGGGATGAATCTAGAAGGTTAAAAATACTTTATTTCACAGTGCTTTTTTCTAGAAAAAGAAAGAAAAATAAAAGTAATATAGATCTATCTTCTGTTAAAAAAGTAGCATTACTCCGCTATGATGGAAAGTTAGGTGATGCCATCATGATGTGTAGTCTTATTGATATAATAGAAAAAAATAGCCCTGATATTGAACTGACATTATTCTCTTCCAGTACTTTAGTTAATGAATGGGTTAAAAAGATAAGTGAAAAAGTTAAGATAATAGAGTGTGAACATAAAAAAAAGTTATCGCCAGAATTCTTTAATAAATTTTCAAATTACTTTGATGTAGCCGTTGAGTTAAAACATAGTCTTGACCTTAAAGATATAAAGATACTACGCAGCCTTAATCCAAAAATTAATATTGGATATGCTAAGAGTTCTATGTTTGATATAGTAATACCTGAAGGGTTTAAGAGCAGTAAAGATCGACAAATTAAAGCTGCATCAATTATCTTAGGTAAAGATGTAGTTTCTACAAGGATTCCACCTCCTAAAATAGATAAAGACTTTGATTTTATAAAATTCGAAAGAAAGACTATTGCTTTCAATTTATTTGGTGCAAATAAATATAGATCATTTTCATTTGATTCTGCTGTGAAGCTTATTAATAACTGGTTGGCTGAATGGCCTGATGAAAAAATAATATTAATACCCGTTCCTGGGAAAATGGAGTTTTTAGCTAAATTGGAATCGATATTTTCTAATAAAAATGTTTTTCTTCCGAAGCAGGACCCAAGCTTGGATCTTAGTCTTTTTATTCTTTCGAAATGTGACCTCTGCTTTACACCAGACACGTCCGTTGTTCATATGGCATCTGCATTAAATACGCCAACCTTAGCCATATATCATGACAATATTGCAAATTATGAAGGCTGGAAACCGTTGTCAGATAACAGTAGAACTGTATTTTATAAAGAGATGGCGAATGAAGTTGATAGGGGGTACGTATCTGACTTCGATTGGCATCAATTAGTGTTGGCAAAAAATGATATGAAAATCTAATCTAATTCCATATTTAAGATCGTTGAAGAGTCTTACTACTATTACTCATAGTTTTTCTTAGCTTTGGTGACTTTCTCTAGGTAATTTTGAGATTCCGTTCTCGGGTGGTCGTATCTTAGTTTCTTATACACATTGCTGGTGGATGTTTGGTTTATTTTGTTCATTGCGCGTGTTCGGTCAGTATCAAATGTTTTTAATACATTACCAGTACCACCGTTGTAAGCAGAAATCATTGAGTATTCTTGGCTGACTTTGTTGCTGATTTTTACGAGATAGCGCGTCTGTAAAATATGTAAGTAAGCGCTGCCGATATCAATGTTATTTTCTGGAGAGAAAAGTACTTCTTTGCTTGGCTCGCCAGATTTTTTCTTCACTAGGTTATAAACGTCTCGACCTGCGGTGGCTGGTACCACTTGCATTAAACCATAAGCGTTCGCTGGGCTGACGGCGTAAGGGTTAAAAGAGCTTTCGGTTTCGATAATGCCGTAGATCAGGGCTGGAGATAAGTTGTAGCGTTTAGCAGCGGCGATTACATATTGGCTGTATTTTTCTTGGCGTAGGTGTTCGTGCTGAGCAACAAGATTGAATTCAACTGCATAGACTGTTTTGCCGTTCGAGTTGGATTTTTTTAGTTTATTAGTTACAAGATAATCTGAGTAACGTTGTGCACGCCAACGATATTGCACTAGCTTGCCATCATGGTCCATAACTTGTGGATACAAAAAGGGGACACCTTCTGTATCTGGTACGTCGCTAGAGAAAATATCGGTTTTGGTTGGATCGGCAGTTGTGAGTAGTGTGGTTGTTACGGCTTGTTTTAAGGTGTCGAGAGGCGAATTCGTGGTTAGCGTTTCGACACGCACTGTGCCTTTTTCAAAGTCTACAATGGTTCTTGCTTGGTAGTCGTTGGTGTATTTTACGTACTTTTTCTTCTCGGGCAGTTCGCTATTACCTTTGCCCCATTTTTTATTAACTTGTTGGTCAAGCTCTGCATATAGTGCTTTAATCGCTTTAATATCTGCTCTTACTAAGTCTCTAGTGACTTTTGCTTGTTTGGCGATGGCTTTTACATCGTCAAGATCATCTGCTTCTTTTATCTGTTTTGATAACAGCTTTACCGAATCTGCTGAGTCGAAAGATAACGGAATGGATTCGCAGCCACTTAATGTTAGTAATAAAATACCAATTGATACAAGGGAAGATTGGCGCACGATACTATGAAACATTCAGTTGTTACTCATATAAATAAACGATATTGAAGAACGACAGTCTTGCCGCTAAAGCATTTTAGCCTAAAAAGCTAGAGTCAAAATTATATCAGAATCATCTCTCTGGGTGGAAAACTAGTAAATACTAGATTTATTATATGATACGAATAAAAAAGCGAACCCCGAAGGCTTAATGCTATTCACTTATGGGTTAAATTTAATAGGATAGTCTCATAAAGTTCGATTAAGCTTTCTTGATCAAGTTTTTATGTTTATTCAATAGTCACTTCTCTACCTTGATGAGCTTCATTCATTCTCATATCACTCGACTTTCACCTAGAATATTTCTTTTGAATAGGTTGAGTTTGGACTAAATTTTTCTTCAAAAGTTAGTATCAGATGGTGGTGTTTACATGAAGGTCAAGCTCTTTGGCTAGTATTAGGTACAGCTTTTTTCGGGATGAAGCAATCAAAGATGTGGCTGGGTATTCGGCTTTCATCGTGTTGAGTTCTACTTGGGTGACGGTTCTATATCGTAAAATCACTCACCGTGAAGAGTAGGCAAGAGACCAAGCGAAAGTAGAGCCTTCTTAATATTTTACAGATTCAGGAACTGTATCAATTGATATTGTTCCTGAATCTTTATGGCTTACTTTTTCCCTTTACCCCTGTTCGATCTATTCTTGTAAGCAGTTGACAGAGCCGCAGGCTTGATCACAGGCAGCATGCACTTGTTCGAATCGTTGGTAGTCGTTGCAAGAGTACGCTTTAGCAAAGTCTATCATCGCGGTGCGGCACTGTTGAGTTTTGTAGCGTAGGGGGATGTCGTTGCTTACGCCTGAAGGGCAGCTGACTCGATAGGTTTCTGTTTGGAAATTGGCTGCCGGTTTGAGTGAGGTTGAGGTGTTATTTTGTGCGGCGGTATTCGCTTGAGTCTGCTGGCGTTGTTGTGCTTGCTGAAGGCCGCCAGCACGTCCGTCAGTCATTATATCGGCAATACCACCACCGACAATGTCCACCACTGAGCTTGAGTCAACGCCAGTATTGCTGGCAGCTGCGCCGACAGCGGTCAGTCCGGTGATGGCAATCACTTTACCAAAGATATTGCCTGAATCGTTTTGTTCTTGTTGTTTTGCTTGAGCGTTTTGTTGTTCTATTTGACGACGGCGTTGGTTGTCTAAATCGACGATTTGCTGTTGGGTGCGTTCCATTAACCCCGTAACTTGTAATGGTGTTTGTGCCTTGCTAGTGAGTGCTTGAGGATTGGCGCCGTTTGCAATCAGAAAGTTGACTAACTCTGGGTTGCCGTAGGTTTGGTTGAGGTGAATATGGTAGGTGTGTAAAGGGGTCCAGCCAGTGATAGGGTTATCATTTCGTATACTATAACTGAAGGTTGCGGTGCTGTTGACATTCGCGCCTGCATCAATGAGCACTTTCGCCATTTCAATGGCACGTTTTCGGCTGCTGTCATCTGGTGTGTAGGTTGGTAAAAAGTAGAGAGGCGTAGCGTCCAATAAATAGCTGTAAAATGGTGCTCCTCCGGATAGGTCGTAATAACGGCGATTCGTAGGTGTGCTATAGCGGCTATTAGGATCGATCCCTTGCGCCAATAACCATAACATCATTTGTGGCTTTCCTTGGCTGGCAAGTGAAATAATTAGGGGAGGGATGTCGGCGTTCAAGTCAGCCTGCAAATTCCCACCCATAGCCAATAAATGCTCAGCCAGTTTAGGACTTTCACCGTAGATTGTGGCCACTTTTAAAGCGATGTTCAGTGTTGTTGGGTTGTAATCTGCGCCAGCGGCCATCAAGCGTTCAAACGATGTCATGTCACGCACCAACATGGCGGGGGTGAGTTGAGCCCGATTATCAATCGCTGATCCTATAGGGGGCAATGGCATTACAGCGTAAGCAGCAAATAAGGGTGATGGTTTGGTGAAGTCGTTTTGTGGATAGCTGACAAACAGACGATTCGATATTGGTTGGTTAGGTTGAAATCCTTTTGATAGCGCAGCGTCTAGTAAGGCGGGTCGTTGATCCCAGAGACCAATGATACCACCTAAGATGATTTGCTCTGAGTTGCTTGTGGTATTGATGAGCTTTACGGCTTGAGCGTCTGTGGCGTCTTTAAACGGCTCACCCAGTTGATAGAGAGCGACGTACTGGCGAGTTTGGGCATCCAGTCCTGACATTGAGCAGCCAGATATGGATAGCAAAACAAATAGCAGCATTACCGTACTATTTATAAGACGATAGACCATATGGAGCCCCTCAGTTTTTAAACAAAATCATAAACCAGAGAGGCTATAAATTCCAGTTAACGGTTGGCTTGAGCGAAAGGGTATTGGCTTCCAATATGCCCTTTCGATTGGTTGAGGCTATTTAGCTGCGTTGGCTTTACGTGCTTGATGCAGTTTTTTGTAGCTTTCAATGAGGCGTAAATGCGGTTCGATGCCTTCAAGCTGCATACTGGTTTTAGTGAGACCATAAAAACGCACGTCGCCGGTGACAGAACCAACGACGTTTTCAATAACGTCTTTGCCAAACATACGGCTGAAGTTATGGATAAAGTCGTCAAGCTCTAATTCTTCGTCTAGCGTTACTTCTAGTACACAGTTCATGGCTTGATAGAATAGACCGCGTTTGGCTGTGTTGTCGTTGAACTGTAGGAATTCACCGACTAGTTCTAACGCCTCTTCGTGAGCACCAAGGGCCAAATAGATTAGGATTTTCAGTTCCATGATGGTCAGCTGACCCCAGACGGTATTTTCATCAAATACGATACCAATCAAGGTCGGAATATCTGTGTAGTTATCGAGCTGGCTGTCTTCTAAACGATTTACTAGGTTGGTTAGTTGCTTATCGCTCAAAGAATGTAGGTTCAAGATATCTTCACGATAATCCAGCGCCTTGTTAGTGTTGTCCCACACCAAGTCTTCCACTGGATACACTTCGGAATAATCTGGTACCAAAATACGACAAGCCGATGCACCTAAATCAGTTAATTCAGCCACATACACTTCTTTGCCTAGTTCTTCCAAAATACCAAACATGGCGTTGGCTTCTTCTTCATTGGTGCCAGAAAAATCCCACTCGCAGAAATCATAATCGTGCTTATCGCTGAAGAAGCGCCAAGAAATGACACCGGTTGAGTCAATAAAATGTTCAACGAAGTTTTCCGGCTCTGTGACCGCCATGCTATTAAACGTAGGTTTTGGTACATCGTTCAAACCTTCGAAGCTACGACCTTGCATCAGCTCGGTTAAGCTACGTTCTAACGCCACTTCAAGACTTGGATGCGCACCAAAAGAAGCAAACACACCACCAGTTTTCGGATTCATTAGAGTGACGTTCATCACTGGGAATTGACCGCCAAGAGAGGCGTCTTTCACTACGATAGGAAAACCTTGTTCTTCTAATACCTTGATGCCAGCAAGGATGCTTGGGTATTTCTCCAACACTTCCATTGGCACATCTGGCAAGACAATTTCGTCTTCGATTATTTGGCGTTTAACGGCGCGTTCTAGAATTTCCGACAAACATTGCACTTGTGCTTCTTGTTGATTATTGCCTGCGCTCATGCCGTTGCTTAGGAACAAGTTTTCGATGAGGTTTGACGGGAAGTAAACCGTTTCGCCATCGGATTTGCGTGTATAAGGAATCGTACAAATGCCGCGGGCTTTATTACCTGAGTTGGTGTCGATCAAGTGCGAGCCAAACAACTCACCGTCTGGGTTATAAATCTCTAGGCAGTAATCATCTAAGATGCCTTCTGGAAGGGAATCATCCTGGGTTAACGCAAACCATTTTTCATTTGGGTAATGGACAAATTCGCTGTTGGCGATTTCAGTACCAAAGAATTGGTCGTTGTAAAAAAAGTTGTTGTTCAAGCGCTCGATAAACTCACCAAGAGCGGAACACAGTGCGCTTTCTTTTGATGCACCTTTGCCGTTGGTGAAACACATAGGTGACGCCGCGTCACGAATATGTAAAGACCAAACGTTAGGCACTATGTTGCGCCATGAGGAAATCTCAATCTTCATGCCAAGATCCGCTAGCATGGCCGTCATGTTGGCAATGGTTTGCTCTAGTGGTAAGTCTTTACCAAGAATCACTGTGCTCGTCGCGCCATCAGGTTGGCCCATCAACATGGCGTTAGCGTCTGCGTCTAGGTTTTCAACGGTTTCAATTTTGAATTCTGGGCCAGTTTGTACCACTTTCTTTACGGTGCAACGATCAATAGAACGCAAGATGCCTTCGCGATCTTTGTCCGAAATGTCGTCTGGTAATTCGACTTGAATTTGGAAAATCTGGTTGTAGCGATCTTCTGGATCGACAATGTTGTTCTGCGACAAACGGATGTTGTCCGTTGAGATATCACGAGTCTTGCAGTAGACCTTCACAAAATACGCCGCACACAAAGCTGAAGACGCTAGAAAGTAATCAAATGGACTTGGTGCAGAACCATCGCCTTTGTAGCGGATCGGTTGATCGGTGATAACGGTAAAATCGTCAAACTTGGCTTCAAGTCTTAGATTGTCGAGAAAATTAACTTTGATTTCCATTGAATAGGGTTTCCACTTTAGATGCGAGTTGCTCTACCAAAACCTTTCATCGGCTGGGGTGAGTCATTAGCGGGAATTATCGGTGATAGAGGGGGGCAGAGTAAAATCAAATCGGTTTTTTAAAGGACTAAATCTCAAAAGATAGAGAATTTGTTATGCATTGTTGGCTTTGTCGCAGACTCTTTTCTTGTTCCTATAGGGTTAGACGGGTAAATTGAGTCTCTATTTTCTTGATGTCTTCGTTTTTAAAAGTATCGTTTTATGCATTTAATTCTTTCGTTGTTGCAGCAGATGAGTGTGTATCTTGTCTTGGCTTACATGTTGAGCAAGACTCCTATTTTTCTGCCTTTGCTGAATGTTTCCTCGCAGCGCTCTCATAAATTTAGTTGTTACGTCTTATTTTCATTGTTCTGCATTATGGGGACATACTTTGGTCTTACTATTAATGATGCTATTGCCAATACACGTGCGATTGGTGCAGTGATTGGTGGCTTGCTTGGTGGCCCTGTTGTTGGTTTTGCTGTTGGTTTAACGGGTGGTATGCATCGTTATAGTTTGGGCGGTTTTACCGATGTCGCTTGTGCAATTTCTACCACCGCAGAGGGGGTGATTGGTGGCTTGATGCATTTGTATTTTGTGAGAAAAGATAAATCTGATCAGTTATTTAACCCTTTGGTTGTTCTCGCAGTGACTTTTGTGGCGGAAGTTAGCCAGATGCTTATTATTGTTGCCGTTGCTAAACCGTTTGATCAAGCCTATGCGTTAGTGTCTGAGATCGCTATGCCAATGATAATTGCCAACTGCATTGGTGCCGCGTTGTTTGTTAGTATTCTTCAAGATAAGAAAACTATTTTTGAGCGCTATTCTGCGGTTTTTTCACAACGGGCTTTAACGATTGCGGAACGTAGCGTTGGGTTATGGAGTTCTGGCTTTGATGCGAGCAGTGCTGAAAAAATTGCACGTATTATTTATGAAGAAACCAATGTTGGTGCGGTAGCGGTAACAGATAACGAAAAAACGTTGGCGTTTATCGGCATTGGAGAAGACCACCATAAGCCCAATACTCCCATTTCTTCTAAATATACCTTACAAGCCATGGAAGAGAATCGGGTAGTGTATTTAGGTGGTAGTGAGTCGCCATATCGATGTTCTATTTCAGACAGCTGTAAACTTGGTTCGGTTCTTGTTATTCCCTTGCGGGCTGGTAAAAAAGTTGTCGGTACCATTAAGCTCTATGAACCAAAGCGCAAGCTGTTGTCCAATATTAATCGCTCTATGGGAGAGGGCATCGGGCAATTATTATCGAGCCAAATTTTATATGGTGACTTTCAACAGCAGCAAACACTGTTAACTCAAGCAGAAATCAAGTTGTTGCAAGCGCAAGTCAATCCTCATTTTTTATTTAATGCGCTGAATACCATTAGTGCAGTTATTCGTCGAGACCCTAATAAGGCGCGGGAACTTATTCAGCATCTTTCGCATTTCTTTAGGAGCAATCTTAAACAAAATATCGAGACGGTAATGTTTAAAGATGAGCTTGCCCATGTGAATGCATATCTGACAATTGAGAAAGCGCGTTTCACCGATCGACTTGAGGTAGAAATAGATATCCATGATGAATTACTGAATAGAATGTTGCCTAGTTTTACACTGCAACCTCTTGTTGAAAATGCAATCAAACATGGCATTAGCACCCTGTTAGAAGGCGGACGAATTCGAATATATAGTCAACGAAATGCATTAGGTTATGACATATTTGTTGAGGACAATGCCGGGCGATTTGTACCAATACCTGCTGATGATACCGGCTTAGGTATGGATATTGTGGCTAAGCGTCTTACGCATTATTTTGGTGATGCGGCGGAATTGAAAACAGAGTGTGACGAAGGGCAATGGACAAGAATGCGTTTTCTAATTCCAGTCATCGAGTAGATATCGGATATAACCAATAACAGTCGAGAAAATATAGTTATGTTAACGGCAATCGTAATAGATGATGAGCTTTTTGCACGAGAAGAGCTGACCGAATTACTTCAGGAATCGGGAGAAGTAGAGGTTATTGCTCAAGCTAGTAATGCTATTGAAGGGCTTAAGCTTATTAATACTCTAAAGCCGGAAGTCATCTTTTTGGACATTCAAATGCCGCAGCTTAGTGGTATTGAGCTTATCGGTATGCTTGACCCTGAAACCATGCCTCATGTGGTTTTTGTTACGGCCTTTGACCAATACGCTGTTCAGGCGTTTGAAGATAATGCGTTTGACTACTTGCTTAAACCAGTTGATCCCAAGCGCCTTCATAAAAGCCTTAATAGGCTGTTAAAAGTTAGGCATAATCTAGAAGCACCTCATACTCAGGTACAAATTGATGCTCTAATGCCAACGCAGCTTCAGCAAGTGCCTTGTATTGGACATAATCGAATCATGATTATTCCTCTACACGATATCGAAATGGCTTACAGTGACCTTTCTGGTGTTCATATTAAAACGGCGCAACAGACGGCAAGCAGCCAGCTTACCTTAAAAACATTAGAAGAAAAGACCGAATTACTGCGTTGTCACCGCCAATATCTTATCAATGCCAAGGCGATAAAAGAGATTCAATTGCTCGATAATGGGCTTGCTGAAGTGGTTACTCTCAGTGGAAGTATCGCGCCAGTTAGCCGTCGTTATTTGAAGCTATTGAAGCAAATGCTTGGTATCTACTAGAGGCGTGACCATAACCATTTACTAATCGTGAATACCGCTCAATTCTCCCTATGACCTCTTAACTTGATATTTTGCCACTGAGTGAAAGCTCAGATGCTTGTTTTTGGAAGTGCATTTATCTTCGTGACCACACTTATAAAAACAATCATTGAATGGGAAAATAATAATATGATGATGTTTCTTTTCTGTGTAGCTGCGCTTATTGCGGGTTACTTCATTTACGGTACTTTTGTCGAGAAAGTATTCGGTATCAAAGAAAATCGTACTACGCCTGCTTTTTCTAAGCGTGACGGTGTGGATTACGTGCCAATGTCTAAGAAAAAAATCTACTTAGTGCAGTTATTGAACATTGCTGGTGTTGGACCAATTTTTGGCCCTATTATGGGGGCTTTATATGGTCCAGCAGCAATGCTTTGGATTGTTTTGGGTTGTATCTTTGCTGGCGCCGTTCATGATTATTTCTCAGGAATGCTTTCTATTCGTAATGGTGGCGCTTCTGTCCCATCTATTACTGGCCGTTATTTGGGGAAAGGTGCAAAACATTTTATGAATGTGTTTGCAATTGTGCTGTTACTGCTTGTTGGTGTGGTATTTGTATCCGCTCCAGCCAGTATGATTACTAATTTAGTGAATGAACAAACAAGCACTACGATTTCTATGGGAGCTATGGTCGCGATCATTTTCGCTTATTATATTTTAGCCACGATTGTGCCTATCGATAAAATTATTGGTCGTTTTTATCCTTTCTTTGGCGCGCTATTGATTTTCATGTCTGTTGGTTTGATCGGGGCGATTGGGTTCTCTTCAGGGCATTCTATTTTAGCGGATTATCAGTTTAGCGATATGTTCACTAATATGAATCCAAACAATTTACCTCTTTGGCCTGCGTTGTTTATTACTATTGCTTGCGGTGCTGTATCTGGTTTTCATGCCACTCAATCACCATTAATGGCACGCTGTTTAGAGAATGAAAGAAACGGACGCTTCGTCTTCTTTGGTGCCATGATAGGTGAGGGGGTGATTGCCTTAATTTGGTGTGCGATTGCCTTGTCATTTTTTGGTTCTATGGGATCTTTGGGTGACGCTGTTGCTGATGGCGGTCCTGGCAATGTGGTATACACATCGTCCTTTGGTTTACTTGGGACTTTTGGCGGTATCATTGCTTTCTTAGGGGTAGTGATTTTGCCAATTACTTCTGGTGATACAGCATTTCGTTCTAGTCGTTTGATTTTGGCTGAATACTTCAATATGGAACAAAAAACACTGAAAAGTCGTTTGTTGATGGCGATGCCTTTATTCATAGTTGGTGGCGTGTTGACTCAAGTCGATTTTGCCGTGATTTGGCGTTATTTCGGTTTTGCTAATCAAATGACTGCTGTGATGATGTTGTGGACGGCTTCTGCATACTTATTACGTTTCAATAAATTGCATTGGATTTCGACTATTCCTGCGATGTTTATGACGGCGGTATGTACAACCTTTATCCTGAATAACAGTACATTAGGCTTTGGTTTGCCAATGCAACTATCAACTATCATTGGCATCGTTGTGATGTTATTAGTGACTGGTTATGTGATCAAAATCTCGAAAGGGAAAGGTGACCCCGAGTTAGATCAGATTGAAGAAGACAAGTTAAACATCAAGCCAACAAAAGCAAAAACAGTGTAGAAAACACTTTTTCTATTCAGATAAAAAAGGTTAATTGGGGAAACTCAATTAGCCTTTTTTTATGCCTGCATTTTTTCATCGTCGACACAATACGGATACAAGTCTGAATAAGATAGAAGAATTGAGCTGTATTGATCATAAAATAGTTTCTAGTGTTGTTCTTTTCTACATGAGTGGCTTTCCATTTTTTATTCATGGCTATTGAGGCACAGCTAGGTAGAGACCAACTGTCAGTGTTTTGTCATAAGATCTTAAAAAATATTTACCTTAAGTTGTTTTTTAGTAATGTTTAATTATTTTTTAGAAGCAGTTAATCCTTTTTGTGAGATTTTGTTTATCAGGCGTTTACTTCTGTAATAAAAATTAAATTTTTTGTAAGTCGTTAGATTTAATAGGAATTTTATTGTTTTTAGATGGTGAAGTTTATTTTTAAAATCGAAAATTAGATTGAGTGTTTACTTAAAATGTATGCGTCTTCAAAGCGGATAAACGAATGAATGCAACCTTGATAAGCAAATAGAAACTAACTAAACGGTTTTTTTTATCTAGGATCTTGGTTGTGTTAGCGAGATAACCCAAGGAAAAAGAAAAGATGATAAAACGAGTTGGGTACTTATTATTTGCTTGTACGTTTGACGCTTTTTGTAGCAGTGACGTTAACTTGACTTTGGTCGGTTATATTCCTTCGAAGTGTGAATTTACCGCATTAAATAATAATCTAACAATATCATCTAAAGGTTACGCTAGTACCGAATTGGTGATTGATTGTAATTCACCTATGCGAGTATCAATGCAGTCGAAAAATGGTGGCTTAAGTTATCAGCATGGTACTCAAATAAATAGCTATAACGTTACTTGGTCTATTGAAAATTTGGGAAAAAGTGAAACTTATTCTTCTCATCTTCTTAAAACGACACAGTATATAAACGTTGGAGATATTTTATTTAAAAGCATGGCAAAGTTACAACTTGAACTGGTTGAGCCATTAACTTATGCGGGAGATTATCAGGATGTAATTCGCATAGAAATGACTCCATCTGCTGTTTCTGGTGGAGTTTGGTAGACATTAATTTTTAAATCTAATCCACATTATTGAAGGAATATTACAATGAAAAAGTTAATCGTATTATCAGCAATTGCAACTTTGTCATCTGGCGCAGTGTTAGCAGGCAATCTTGATGTGGGCGGTTCAGTCCCTTCAGTTTGTGAAGTAGCTACCTCAGCTACGTCAGTGCATTTCTCTCAACTAACACAAGGTGCGACGTTTCAGCTTCCAATTACTAGTTTGAAATGCAATGACTACGATGGAGCGACAGTTACTCTGACATCGTCTGAAGGTCACATGCAAACTGTCGATGGTCAAGACGGTACTGGCGTTGGCTACACTGCACAGTTTAAAGCAGGTCCATATGACTTCACTTTGAATGCGACTACTGGTGTGGATGATTTGAAAGAATCACAAAGTAAAAATGGCTCTCCTGCGTTAGCAGCAGGTTACAACTCAGGTAACATTTTTATGACTGTTACCCAGACTCCAACCTTCGCTGGTAACTATACAGATCAACTAATGTTATCAATTACAGCTAACTAAGAAAAAACAAAAAAAGGCAGTTTAATACTGCCTTTTTTTGAATTAGGAAAAAAATTATGCGATATATTATATTTTTTATTTTTGTCTTTAGCTCTTTTCCTATATTTGCTTTTCAGGTACAACCAATGGTATCTGAAATACAGCCTACAGGAAGTCAATCTCAGCAAACTATACGTGTTTTGAATAATTCAGATAAATCTTTAACGGTAGAAATATTCGCGTTAGATTTATTAGTAAATAAAAATGGAAAAGAGGAACTTCGTCCAAATGATGATGATTTCTTAATTATACCTTTGACAACTATTATTCCACCTGGAAAGACTCAATCCGTAATTATAAGGTATATCGGAGAACCTGTTTTATCTGAATCTAAGTCTTATCGAATAGCGATTAACCAAGTGACCGTTGATCTTGGTGAACTAGATGGATCAGGTATTGGTATGGCGCTTAGCTTTAAAACATTACTTAATGTTGTACCGAATGATGCTAAAGCTAATTTAGTAATAAAGAATAAAGAGCAAGTAGATAAAGAAACGTGGAGCGTGTTATTAGAAAATAAAGGCAATAAATTTATTCGTCTTTCTCAGGCTAAATGGGTAGTGAAAAATAAAGGTCAAGTTTACAAATTGGAAGGTCAAGATTTAAGCCGAGCATTAGATGGGAAGTTTTTGTTACCAAATTCTAGTCGTAAGGTATTTATAAAAATTCCTTCGAAATTTAATGCGAAAAAAAGTGATCTGGAAGTGATCTTATAATGTGTAATTTTATAAAGGCTTTTCTATTTATATCTTTATCCATGATATCACCCATTTATGCTATAGAAGTTGCTCCAATGGTAATTACATTTTCACCATTTGAAACATCACAAATTCCTTCTAGCACAATATACAACGATCTTTCTAGAGATGTGGCATTTGAAATTCAAGTTTATGAAGTTAGATTTGACCCTTTAGGTCTATCAGAGCCGAGTCTCATACCTTTGGAAGATTCTCCTTTATGGGTTTTTCCTCCGCTATTATATTTGAAATCAGGTAAAAATCAGCGGATTCAATTTCGTTGGTTGGGCGAGGCTGTTCCTAAAACTGATAAAACATATCAAGTCAGTTTGATCGAGCAGTCGGTAAAAAATGAACCAGAAGAAAAGCAATCAAAGCTAACTGTTTTGCTCAATATTAATCTCATTGTGCATATTGATCAGTTAAAAATGCTTCCAAATCTAAATATTGAAAATATTACTTTAGATCAGGACTCTATAGTAGCAAAAGTCGTTAATAATGGTGATGGAGCCTCTCGGTTAAGTGATTATGATATGTCAATATTTTATAATGGAGTGAAAAGAGCGATGTATTATAAAGATCAATTAAAATCACAAGGGTATGATGTTTTTTTTCCTCCTTTAAGCTCAGCTTTTATTAGGGTTCCTCTTGATTTTTTTGTTGCTAATTCAAATTCAAAAAAATTGCATATAGAGTTATTTAAATAAAATGCGACATTTGATTTTTGTGTGTTTTTTAGTACTTATTACGTTGCCAGCGCACTCAAAAATCAATCCAACAAAACGTAATATTGAATTAAGTGTGGAGGCTGAGATGAATAAAAATGCGATCGGAAAATTAACACTAACTGTCACGCCAGAAGATAGTCTACTACTACATTGGAATGAGGTTGAAGCAATTTTTGAACGTTTTTTGTATTCTGAAAGTCTCGTAGAAATCTCTAAAAATGTTCAGAATCAATTGATTTCTACAAAAGAACTTGAAATCTATGGATTAGCCTTTGTTTTTGATTTGAGTGATTTTAGTCTAGAAATTTCTGTTCCGTCTAACTTAATAAAACCACAATTTTTAAGTCTTAAGTTAAATGCAAGACCACTTGATCCGTTACATGAATCTAATTTTAGTGGCTATATGAATGTGTATTCAAGCTATTTTTATCAAGATGGCTTCTCTTCTACTGGAAATAATGAACAGTCAGCCATTCGTACCGAAATGGTTGTGAATATCAAAAAATGGGTTTTAGAAAATGAAGCTGAATATGATTCTGAAAAAAGTGAAAATGGTCCAATTTTTAAAAGACTAGGTACTCGCTTAGTCCATGATATTCCTGACAGTGGGCTGAGAGTAACACTAGGTGATAAAAATACAACAGGTAGCTATTTTCAATCCTCATCGAGCATTTTAGGTGTCGCCTTGTCTCATAATTATTCTCTTGTTTCAGATGATGTTGTTCGTCCAAGTGCTTCAAGGAGTTTTACTTTAGATAATCCATCATCAGTTGAGGTTATTTTAGATGATCAAGTAATACAACGATTGAATTTAGATTCTGGAATATACCTTCTAGATGATATTCCAATTAAGGAAGGTAATAACAACATTATTTTAAGAATTACGGATAATGTAGGCAAGGTTAGTATCATTAACTTTGATGTGACCACAGGACTAAATTTATTTGCTGAGGGTGATTTGAAATATGAACTTTTTTTTGGCGTCCCTTCAGAAGTAAGCGAAGAAAAAAAATATAACTATGACGATCCTCTTATAAGTGGCTATCTTGATTATGGAATCACGACTGCATGGACCGCTGGTATGAATGCTCAAGCTGATGAATACGTACAACAAGTTGGATTTAAAAATATTGTAGCGACAAAGATTGGTCAGTTTGCATTTGAAAATTCGTGGAGTATTAGTGATGAGCTAAATGGTAGTACTTATCGAATTGTATTTAACACTTTTACCGATCCCAGCATTAAGCATAGAAGTTTTAGTGTGGGTTATGAACATTCTAGTCAGGATTATTTGTCATTAGGTTATAGGCCTGACCAAAACAACGATTTTCACCGGCGAGAACATATTTTTCAAGCAAATTATAGTTATTTTAATACCCCTAATTTTCAAACTTATTTATTTGTTAATGCTTCTACAACATATGGAGAAGAAGGTGTTGATAAAACGATAGGTGCTAGCTTTTCCCACGATTTTGATAATGGTCAATGGCGATATAATTTTGGCGGACAATGGGAGGAAAATAGTGGCAAAGAGGGTTGGCGGGCAAAACTCTCTTTATTATATAAATTCTCAAATACTCAAAGTGCAAGACTTTCTCAACAATCTGGCGGAAAAAAAACACGTCTAGAATTCACGCAAGACAGTAATCGTCGTTATGTGGATTCATTCAATTACCGAGTTGGAGCGGAAAAAAATGATCAAGATGAAGCCGAATTTGATCTGTATGCACAATATAATGCGAATCGTTTTTTAACTAGTGTTGATCACACTAGTTCCTATCAGGAACTTAATTCGCAATCAGCCGACTATCAAACTCGCTTTAGTTTTTCTTCTAGCATTGCTTTTGCTGGAGACGATTGGGCGGTAGGCAAACCTATATATGATAGCTTTGCTTTAGTTAAAGCCCACTCAAGCCTAGAAGGTAAAAAAATTACTTTAGGAAAATACGATAATCAGTATCGAGCAAGTAATGAAGATTTTTCCACCATATTGCTAAATGATATTAATTCATATAGCCGTTCAACAGTAAGTGTTGATGTGAATGATTTAGCTCCAGGGTACGATATTGGATCTGGTGTTATTTCTTTTTATCCATCCTACCGAAGTGGACATCAAGCCGTAATAGGTACGGAAGCGAATATTTCTGTTATTGCAACGTTGCTTGATGAGCAAGATGTACCATTAGCATTACAAGTTGGAACAGCTGTTTGTACTACAGATAGTAAAAAAACAGAGATAGATTTTTTTACCAATAAAAAAGGAAAATTTGCATTGACTGGTCTTATGCCCTGTCAGTATGAAATCACCTTAAATAACGATAGACAGTCTAAGTTTTTGATTGATGTTAAAGAAAATGAGCAGTTACAGAGGAAAGGGGTGATTCATGTACATTAATAAGATAAGACTTATTTTTAGCGGTATGATTTTTCTGATGTTACCCCAATATGTTATTGCTCAGTGTGATGCAAGAATTGGAGAAATAAGACACCTTTATGATGACTTTGAAAGTTACTATTCATCACAACCTAGTCCGGCAAGAAAAGAATTTCGCATAAACTTAGTTAATGATAACAACTGTAATGCTTATATGATATTAACAACAGAAAATCAATATCAATTAAAAGGACAATTTCAGTCTATTAATTACCATATTAAAAATAATAGTCAGAACTTAATTTTTCCATCAAGAGCTCGATTTATATTTATTGATTCTGTAGCAGATATTAATTTGTTTATTCCTGTTGGTACAATAGTTAAAGCTGGAGTATACACAGATAATTTAATTATAAAATTGTTTGATGAGAATGATGCTTTACTAGATGAAAAATATTTTGAAATTCAGGAAGATATAATTGCCCGTGCGAGTATGTCAATTCTTGGCTATAATTCCCATAGCAGTAATGTCTATTTGGGAGAATTAATACCAAGAAAAGAATATAGCATGTTGCCTAGTTTTAAGGTTATAACGAATACGGATGTTAAATTGACAGTTCTTTCGGAGAATAGAGGTGAGTTAAGGCACAATGTTTATAAAACTAGATATACTGTTGGCTATCTTATTAATTTAGATGGCGAATGGGTGGATTTGAAACAAAATTATAGCAGGGTTTTTTCTTATAACAAAAGAAATGATTTCTTTATAAGTTTGAAAATGAGGATAGATGATTTCAAAAATCAAGCTGCAGGTGAATATACAGATATTCTTAGATTTCAGATAAGTCCTCTTAACTATTGATCTTGTTAAAATTCGATTTACACCAGATTCTAGCTTGTTGTTTGTTTTTTACTTCAATTTTTTGGTAGATTTTATGTAAGTGAACACGAACTGTTGCTTCACTTATAAATAGACTATCAGCAATAGCTGTATATTCTAAACCAGAATACAATAATTTTAATACTTTTATTTCCTTTCTAGTTAAATTATTTGTTCGTAATGTAGTGTGTTGCTCTTCTTCAAGCATTTGTCGAGTCCAGCAATCTGTTACTGACCTTGGAAACCATAATTCACCTTGTTCGATTGCTTTAAAACCTTGTTCGAAAAGAGTTTTATCTGCATATTCAAAAAATATACCTTTCAAGTTTGGCCATGATTTTAAATCAGAAAAGTCTGCATTCTTAGGTACATCAAAAATAACAAGCCCCTGCTGTCCATTTTTCTGCATGAACTGACTTAAAAGTTCATGGTTGGTAATTACATTTAATGTTTTATAATTAACAAGTAACAAATTGTAATCGACAGCTTCATAGAGTAGAGGACTTTGCTTTTTATGATCTAAGTAGTTGATTTTTTTATTGATTTCTATTTCAACATCCATAATCTCTACCTTTATGGTATTTTAAATACTTATTTAATATATTCTTAATCTTTTAATATTTCAATAATTAATTTAATTAATATTTCCTTATTTTAAATTAATGATATCTATTAAATTTATAATTTTTATTGATTTCAATTTTTAGCAATGAGATGGTTTTATTTATGATTTATATTTTTGATGTAAATTTAAAAATGAAACGTTGTTTTGTAATTTTATTTATCTTATTTTTCTATAAGTATTATCAGTTTTTTGGTTTGTAGTTCTCATTTATATGTTATGGATTTTTTCTTTTCCTTATATTTTTACTTCGCATATCTAGATTTATATCAATTTTTTTTGAAATTTAAGCCGCTATTGCTGTTAAAGAGTCTATGATGATAGAAGACAAAAATACATTTAACGAACGAGCTTGTAAGCGAGGTCGATTACGATGGAAGTGAAGCTGCATGGAATTTAAAGATTATTATAAGATTCTGGGTGTCGCTGAAAATGCCGATGCTTCTGCGATAAAAGCAAGCTATCGAAAACTTGCTAGAAAATATCATCCCGATGTCAGTAAAGAAGCTAATGCTGAGCAGAAATTCAAAGAGGTAGGCGAAGCCTATACCGTTTTAAAGGATCCAGAAAAGCGTGCTGAATACGATATGTTGCGTAAGCAAGGTTCTCGTCGAGCTGATGGTGGTTTCCAGCCACCACCTGATTGGCAATCAACTCATGCAGGCCAAAGATCCCATAATCAAAGTAGTAACGCAGATTTTAGTGACTTTTTCGATTCTATTTTTGGAGCGAGTGGCGGAGGCGGAGGGTTTCGTCAAGCGGATGATTTCCAGCGCTCGAACAATCAACGAGGCCGCGATATACATCATAAAATTGCTTTATTTTTGGAGGAAGCACATCTTGGCTGCCAACGACAATTATCTTTGCGAGTTTCCGAGCCAGACCAAAACGGTTTTATAAGGCAGCGAGATAAAACTTTAAATGTAAAGATCCCTGCAGGTGTTATCCAGGGACAGCACATTCGTTTGTCGGGGCAAGGCGAAGCGGGCATTGGCGAAGGAAAAGCAGGGGACTTATTACTTGAAATTGAATTCGCGCCGCATCCTTACTTTGCGGTTGATGGCAAAAATATTTTACTTACTTTGCCTATTACTTGTTGGGAAGCTGCTTTGGGAACCAGTGTAGAAGCACCGACGCTTAATGGTAAAGTAAAGTTAAAAATCCCCAAAGGCGCGACCAGTGGTAATAAACTTCGTATAAAAGGCAAGGGTTTGGTTGGTAAGTCAAGTGAAGTCGCTGGAGATCAGATCGTGACCTTACAAGTGAGTTTACCAAAAGTACACAGCAGTAAAGCCGAAGCGCTTTATCAACAATTATCTGAGTGTGAGTCGGAGTTTAACCCACGCCACGTATTCGAGAGGTAGAGGATGTCTAAATCAGAGATAGTGGTCATTGAATCTCAACATGAGCATGTGTTATTTACTCTAGAAGAGGTCTGTGAACGATGTGATATTCATGTAGACATCATAGTTGAAATGATCGAATACGGTATTGCGGAACCAGTTGAACCAATTGAGCAATCAACGGAATCTATTTGGTATTTTAATAGCCATGCATTAGTTCGATTGCAGCGGGCGCAACGTCTGATGAATGGGTTGGAATTAAACCTATCAGGTGTGGCTTTAAGCCTTGAGTTGATGGATGAAATTGAAGAGTTGCAACAGCGGATCGTCATACTTAGCCGTCAATTGCCATAGAATTACGTTTTGCTGTATGCATTAGCAATTGTTTTGAATGCTTAGGGATGGTTTTAATTATGCGTATAAAGTGAAAGTAGGGACTGTTACTATAATAGTGAAATATGCTGTTTACTTTTCACTATTATAAATAGGCCTACCAAATCATGTTAAGAGGTTTCGATACTTTTAGAAAACGCATTACTCTATTATCTGGCGGTTTGTTGCTTTCTCTAAGTTTGGTGCTGATTACCTCTTTCTATCAACTGACTTCTAGTCGACTTGCAACAGCCAGCGGTGAATCTCTGGTAAATCTTAGCCAATCTATTTCAAATATGTTGTCGGCTAATTTAATGGAGCGTGAACGTGAGGTTGTCCTGCTTAGTAAGCGTACTTCCTTATATGAAACTCAAGACTTAAGCGGATTGCAGTACGCTATTGATCAAATTAAAAGCTCCTACAAGGATTATGCTTGGATTGGTTTTGCTAATGTTGATGGAGTGGTTTTAGCGTCAAGTAATGGAGTATTGAAAGAGGCAGATGTCAGTCAGCGACCTTGGTTCATTAGTGGTCAATCAGGTCCTTTTATTGGTAATGTGCATAAAGCGTTATTGCTTGAAAACTTGCTGCCTAAGACTAAGGATGGCTCGCCAATTCGTTTTGTCGATTTTGCCGCTCCTGTAATAGGTGAAAGTGGTGAGTTGAAAGGCGTAGTCGCGACTCATGCAGATTGGGCTTGGGTTAAAGAGGTTTTGTTATCTTCTTTGACCGATGCTTCGAAACGAAAAAATATCGATATCTTTATTATCGATAATGAGCACAGAGTTTTATATCCAGACTATCATTTTCCTAATGATATTGAAGTACCAAAAACACTGCCTAAAGATGGCCAATTTAAATCGTTGCTTTGGCAGGATGACAAAGAATACCTAACCAGTTTAGTTTCGGTACGCTCTCCTGAATCAACAGATCTTGCTTGGCAAATCGTTGTACGTCAGCCATTGTCTATTGCTATGTCAGCAGTAAATGAAGTTCATAAGTTGTTACTTTTTTTTGGTGTGTTTGCGACATTGCTTTGTATGCTGCTTGCCTATCAATTTGCGGGCACATTAAGTCGTCCATTGGAGCGATTAGCGCTGACAGCAAAGAGTATTCAGCAGGGAGATAGAAAGGTAACTTTTCAATCGGATAGTAAGTTGATAGAAGTGGCAAGCTTAAGTCGTTCTTTGCAGGAAATGATGTCTTCTTTATTGATGAGAGAGCAGTCTTTGATGCAGATGAATGTCATGCTAGAGACAAAAGTAAAAAATAGAACGGCAGAGTTAGAAGCCAGTAATCGGTCTCTAGAAGCGATTGCTCGTAAAGATCCACTAACACACATCTATAATCGTTTGGCTTTAGATGAGGCGTTACATAAAGAGTATCGCCAAGCACAAGAGTCAAAATGTCCTTTTGCAGTGATTATGACAGATGCAGACCATTTCAAAAGAGTAAATGATTCTTTCGGTCACACTGTGGGAGATTTGGTGCTGCAAAAAATCGCAAAATTGCTTACCGTGCAAGTTGGAGAAAAAGGTATTGTCGCTCGATTTGGCGGTGAGGAATTTACTGTGTTGTTACCAAATATGAATGCTGACGAAGCAAAAAACATAGCCGAAATGATTCGCGAAGCACTTGAAAAAGAAGAGATGAGCGACGGGCTTTATGTTACGGCGAGTTTTGGTGTCGCTATGTATGAAATAGATGATAGTCATTATGAGCAAGTGCTTAACCGTGCCGACGCCGCTCTCTACAAAGCTAAAGAGCAAGGTCGAAATCGTGTAGTTGTTGGTGCTTAACAGAGTTGTCTTTATACAAGTTCCAGAGGTCTTATTGCTATATCGGAATGCTCCTCGCTAGTTGCATTAGATACTCATGCTTTAAAAACCTAGACAAAAAATTACGATACGAAACAGGATAAGGATGAAAAAAACAGTACTATATACATTCGTTCAATGACATCGTCATCAAGTGATGCAAACTCAGAAGGGGATTTATGAAATTTTTTTTGAGTTGTGTCTTGTTCAAAACAAAAGCCTATAAAGTCATCAACTTCTGTTCTATTCGGCAATTTTTGATACTGGTATTGTCTTCGTTTTTAACCATCCCAGCTTATTCAGTAGAAGTCCATTCTAGTGATTTTCCCCCATCTTCTGATATATCGCCTGTGCTTACTTTAGGAATGCCTGGCCAAGAAGTCTTGATCTCTATGGCAGATATAGAGTCATTGCCTATGTTTGAAACTTCTGAAATGGTTCATTTTGATGGTCCTCAAGGACGCTTTAGTGGTGTTTGGCTGATTGATTTGTTGAAACAATACGGCTTAAACGATGCGCCAAGGCTGCGCTTTATTGCTATAGATGGCTACGAAGTGTTTATTACAAAAGAAAATAGGGATCGAAAACAGTATCTAATGGTGACACGTTTAAATGGTTTGCCTATTTCTCCTAATAATTTAGGTCCCTTGTTGTTAATTATTCCATCTGATGTTGGCCTTGCTTCACACCTTACGGAAAGTAAGAACTACTGGATTTGGGCACTCAACGAAATATTAATCCAATGATTACAACCAGCATTAAGCAAATACAAGTCAGAATCTGGCTAGTTTTTATTCTATTTTTAAGCCTTTGTATTTGGGCTGTATCTTATTTTCAACAGCAATCTAGGCAGTTGCTTGGTTCGAATTTTACGGCTCTGGCTATTGATATCACTCAGGCTCAAGAAGATGTTCATCTTTTGAAGAGCTCTTTGTACTATTTAGAAACAGATAGCCCATTTTTTGATGTGAAAGGGTTAAAAAAAGTCATATTACGAATCCAATATCGATCTCCTCTAATCGATAGAAAGATACGTGACAGTACAATTGAGGACTTTGTTTATGCCGATAGTATAGGAGTGCTAAGCGAAGTTAATATGATTTTGCCAACAGTAAATCAACAGATTGTGTTATTCGAACAAGACAAAAGTACAAAAAACATACTAGTAAAGCAACTTACACAATTAGAGTTGGATCTGGCTCTGACCTATGATGGGTTACACTATATGATTCAAACTGCTTCCGATGTGGAGCGTCGTCTAAAGACTGAGCTTACGTTTTTAATTTGGGGGTTGATTGCCACAATACTGGTGGTTGTTTCGGCCCTTTTGTTTGCGTTGATTCGTCTTTATCAACACAAAGAAATCCTGATCATACAAAATAATAGAGACCATTTGACACAATTACCTAATCGACGTTTTATTACTGAAAAGGCGCAAACGGCTCTGCTTAATAGACCAAAAAAAATTGGCTTTGCTATTTTAGATTTAGATTTTTTCAAAAAAATAAACGATTTGTATGGCCACCCAGCGGGCGATGAAGTGCTTAAAGTGATCGCCAATATACTTGAACACTCTATTTCTGCTCCTAGTTTTGTCGCTCGACTTGGCGGAGAGGAATTCTGCATACTGTTTTTAGATAAGACACAAAATGAAGCGATAAAAATTTGTGAGGAAATCCGCCAAACAGTTGAGCAAACTAAGATCAAGGTGAACAATAGTGCTTTGATTCACATCACACTCAGTACAGGTCTTTACCACCATGAAGGAGAGCGACAAACTACCTTCAGTCAAATCTACCAATATGCAGATCAAGCTCTTTATCTTGCTAAAAAACAAGGTCGTAATAAGCTCGTACTTCACGATAATAATCTTGAATTTTGATTTTTCTGGTCCAGCGAGAAAAATCAAAGCTTTAGAATGTTGCACTAAAACTGCGCATTGAAATGTATAAAATATTTATAATTTTCGATATTTAGGTCTTAGGGGCTGTCTTCTATACTATTTTTTAATATTCCATTTTGGTGCAATAAAAATTCATTTTTTCCCATTTTTGTGCAATTTAAATTTATATTTAACAATATTTAAATTGAATTGCGCCACCTTTAAAAACCTGTAATATGCATAATTCTGACCATTCGGTCATATATTATTCACATTAAAAACACAGTATTGATTGAGGGGAAACGAATGAGTAAAACACTTTTAGGTCTTTCTACTTTGCTTCTTGCTAGCACAGGATTTGCTGCAGATTATTCAGATGATATTCATAAAAATGATTATTCTTGGCGACAATTCAATTTGATGTACGCATTTGACGAGCTACCAGGCGAATCAAATCATGATTATCTTGAAATGGAATTTGGTGGTCGTTCAGGTGTTGTTGATCTATATGGGTACCTTGATATATTCAATGTGACCTCAACCGATAGTAATGATAAATCTGACGATGACAAGATGTTCCTCAAGTTAGCGCCTCGTTTTTCATTAGATGGTATGACTGGAAAAGATCTGTCGTTTGGTGCAGTACAAGAACTTTATGTATCAACTCTGTTTAGTTTAGATGGAGGTAAAAATGGTACAAATAATTCCTTTATAGGTCTAGGTGCGGACGTCGATATGCCTTGGTTTGGTAAAGTAGGTATGAACTTATATGCTTTATATGATCAAAGTTTTGGTAGTCGAAATGGTTGGAATGGCTATCAGTTTTCGGCAAACTGGTTTAAACCTATTATGAACTTTGATGGTGGTTCATTTTTAGCGTATCAAGGTTATGTGGATTATCAGTTTGGTATGGATAGTGATTATGTAACCGCTACTGATGGTGGAGCGACGTTTCAAGGTTTGTATTGGCATTCTAAGCAGTATGCATTGGGTTATGGTTTGAAAATTTATAAAGATGTTTATGGTATTAAAGATTCATCTGGATTTAAATCTTCAGGCTTTTCTCATTACATCTCTGCTACTTACAAGTTCTAAAAAGTTTTAAAAGCAAAAGTCACCCTCCCAAAAGCCAACTGTCATTAGTTTTGATGGTTGGCTTTCGTATATTTGAGATTAATTTTGTTTATTTTTTAATCTTTTTAATGCATCGTTTTTCTATGAAACGATAGCGTTTCAGTTGATAACTTCTATTAAATACCTAGTAAATAGCATTTAAAATCTTTCAATTTGCAGACAAGTGTCTTTTTTTGTCACAAATTCGTCACTTATGATTTCTATACTTCGCTGCATCTTATTGTTGTCGAAGAAGGTCATCATGAACATCAAAGATGTTGCAGCGTTAGCGGGTGTTTCACCTGCGACTGTCTCTCGATGCTTAAATAATACCGGTCCGTTAAATGAAGTAACGCGTGCTCGTATTGAAAAAGTGGTTGAACTAACTGGCTATGATGTTAATCAGGCTTTTAAACAGGTGGATTGGAATCACAACCCTACTATCGGGGTAATGATCCCAAGTTTACTTAATCCAGTATTTTCTGAAATTGTGTCGGGGATACAGAAGCGAGCTCGCCATTTCGGCTATTCCGTCATTGTTGTTGATACCCAATATGAACGTAGTCTTGAAAAGCAGGCGATTATCGACTTGATTCGCCAGCGTGTCGCAGGCGTGATTTTGACCACCGCCTCGGTAGAAGACAACGAAGCGTTGTCTTTATTACGCGAGTTCAACTTTCCTTTTTGTCTCGTACATAACCAATCGTCAGATGAGCCTTGCGTGTATGTCGATAACTATCAAGCAGGCAGCGAAGTCGCAGAACAATTCTTGGCGCTCGGACACAAACGAATTGGCATGGTGGCAGGGCGTTTTCAATCTTCTGATAGAGCCAAACAGCGATATTTGGGCTTTACCGAGTGTTTGAAAAAAGATTCATCTTTATCTTCTGTGCAGTTGGTCGAAGTCGATCAATACGCCTTAACACCATTTGATCAAACCCAATCGTCTCTTTTTGATTCCTCAAGCGCACCAACTGCCTGGTTTTGCAGCAATGATTTGTTGGCGTTAAAACTAGTAAATCACCTCAAGACAAAAGGTGTTCTTGTGCCAGAAACCGTCTCAGTCGTTGGCTTTGATGGTATGGCGTTGGGGCAAATTCTGTATCCCCCATTGGCCACGATTCAGGTGCCGCATCATGATATGGGGCTATGTGCTGTGGATTTGTTGTTTAACGCTAAGCATAAATCAGCGTTGTCTTTAGCAAGAAAGTTAGATTACCAAACCCACTTTGTGGGAACCGTGGCTGAATGTCAGCCATCCATAATGCGAAACGTTCTTTAAATAGAAGGAGAAAGTTCGATGAGTATCTTTAAAAAGGTTTCTAAACTGGCGGTTCTATCGTTAGGACTAACAGCAGGAGCGTCTTACGCAGCGGATGCAATTTGTTATAACTGTCCACCGGAATGGGCGAATTGGGGTGGACAGCTTGAACTGATCAAAAAGGATCTAGGTATTTCCATTCCAATGGATAACAAAAACTCGGGTCAGTCTTTGTCGCAATTAGTCGCAGAAGAAAATAGCCCCGTGGCCGATGTGGTTTATTACGGTGTGTCTTTTGGTATCAAAGCGGCAGAAAAGGGCGTTGTTGCATCCTATAAACCGAAAAACTGGGACAAAATCCCTCAAGGTCTAAAAGATCCCCAAGGTCGCTGGTTCGCGATTCATTCTGGCACCATTGGCTTTTTTGTTAATAAAGATGCGTTAGATGGTAGACCCGTTCCGCAATCATGGAACGACCTTTTAAAGCCAGAATACAAGGGCATGGTTGCTTATCTTGATCCGACCAGCGCCTTTGTGGGTTATGCCAGTGCGGTGGCCATTAACCAATCTTTTGGCGGTGATATGAGCAACTTTACCCCAGCAATTGATTACTTCAAAAAGTTGGCTAAGAACCAACCGATTGTTCCGAAGCAAACCGCTTACGCTCGTGTCATATCCGGTGAAATCCCGATTCTTCTTGATTACGACTTCAAC
Organism: Marinomonas sp. ef1; assembly: GCF_002806845.1. NCBI lineage: Bacteria > Pseudomonadati > Pseudomonadota > Gammaproteobacteria > Oceanospirillales > Oceanospirillaceae > Marinomonas > Marinomonas sp. ef1. The sequence goes on from NZ_NHTT01000020.1 coordinate 53,908, forward strand.
GCATACCGCGCTAAATACAAAGACAGTGCGAATGTGCAGTTTGTCATTCCTCAAGAAGGCTCTGTTGTTGTGCCTTATGTGATGAGTGCGGTGAAGAACTCGCCACATCCAGAAAATGGCCACAAAGTATTAGATTTTGTTTTATCGGATAAGGGTCAACAAGTATGGGCTGAAGCCTACCTTCGTCCTGTCATTGCCACTGCAATGACGCCTGAAATTGAAGCGAAATTCTTACCTGAGTCGGATTATAAACGCGCCAAAACCGTGGACTTTGCCAAGATGGCAGAGGCTCAAAGTGGTTTTGCTCAGCGATATTTAAACGAAGTTCGTTAATGTAATGATGAAAAGAGCGGGAAGTATGCCGCTCTTTTATTTACTTGCTCGTATTTAAGAAATCATGTAACGAAATATTTTTATGAAGAAAAACAGACAATATTCTCTATTAATTATTCCCGCGCTGATTGTCAGTCTGGCATTTTTTCTATTGCCTATGGCGAAGCTGGTATGGCTGTCATTGGCGGAGCAGCATGGCATTAGCTATTGGTACATCTTGACCAAGCCGATGTATTTAAAAAGCCTTTGGTCGACCTTTTTACTGTCTGCTGTGGTGACCATAGCCAGTTTGGTTGTTGCTACTATTGTGGGACTATTTTTGACTCGCTATGAGTTCAAAGGCAAATCGATATTGGTCGCGATGTTGAGTTTTCCGTTAGTGTTTCCCGGTGTGGTGATTGGTTTTTTTGTCATCATGTTAGCGGGTCGACAAGGCTTATTTGCTGAGCTTGGTCTTACCCTTACGGGTGAGCGTTGGACATTAGCCTATTCTATCTCCGGTTTGTTTATTGGCTATTTGTACTTTTCTATTCCTCGTGTCGTGCTTACCGTGATGGGCGCGGCAGAGAAACTGGATCATAACTTGATCGAAGCGGGCCGCTCGTTAGGCGCTAATCGCTGGCAGTTATTACGAGATGTGACTTTGCCTGCTTTAACACCGGGTTTGATTTCCTCTGGCTCTATTTGTTTTGCCACTTCCATGGGCGCTTTTGGTACAGCGTTTACCTTGGCGACCAATCTGAACGTTCTACCCATGACGATTTATACCGAATTTACTCTAAACGCGAACTTTGCCATGGCAGCGGCATTGAGCTTGATTCTTGGGTTTATTACTTGGTTGTGTTTGACCATCGCGCGTCGCCAAGGTGGTTCGTCATTAGGAATGGGAGGCTGATATGAAAAAGGGGATGTATTTTTATTTGCAGCTTGCTTTCACCTTGCTCGTTTGTGCTTTCTTGATTGTGCCGATCTTTATGTCGATCACGGCAGGCCTAACGAATAACTATTTTGTTGGCGTTAAGAGCGGCCTGACTCTTCGATGGGTTGAGCAGGTGTGGACACTGTATTCCGATACCATTTGGTTAACCATGGAAATTGCCTTGGTGACCACTTTGGTGAATCTCTGTGTCGGGGTGCCTTGTGCGTATTATTTAGCGCGTACACGGAGCAAATTATCAGCGTTTTTGGATGAATGCTTGACGCTACCCATCGCCATTCCCGGTATGGCAATTGCGCTTGGTCTGATTTCTGTTTATGGCGGTATCAGTGAATTTCGCATGAGTTGGCTGTTTATCTTAGTTGGGCATGTGATCTTCACTTTGCCTTTCATGGTGAAGTCAGTATTGGCGGTTTTACAAAGCATTAACTTTCGTGTGTTGGAAGAAGGAGCTGCCAGTTTGGGGGCGAGTTTTTGGCAGCGTTTTTTTCATGTCATCGTGCCCAATTGCAAAACAGGGATTGTCAGTGGCATCTTGATGACACTGACTTTATCCGCTGGGGAATTTAACCTGACGTGGATGTTGCATACACCACTGACTAAGACCTTGCCAGTTGGTTTGGCGGATTCATATGCCTCCATGCGTTTGGAAGTCAGCTCAGCCTATACGTTGATTTTTCTAGGAATGATTTTGCCTTTATTGATCGCCGCGCAGTGGTTGAATCGCAAACCCAAACGCACTGCTTAATCCGGATTTAAACGCATCTACGAATAAACAAGATGAGTAACATAATGAAAAATGCATCAACAAGTGTAGCGATCACCTTAAAGCAGGTTCAGAAAACCTTCTCTGATGGCACATTGGCCTTGAAACCCTTGGATCTACACATTGAAAAGGGTGAAATTTTAGTTTTACTTGGGCCTTCTGGTTGTGGCAAAACCACGACGTTGCGCCTTATAGCTGGCTTAGAGTTTTGTGATCAAGGCGGCCAAATTTTGTTTGGTGAAAGAGATGTCACCAACGTTGCCATCGAACAACGTCGAGTCGGCATGGTGTTTCAATCCTATGCCTTGTTTCCCAATATGAACGTGAGCGAGAACATCGCTTATGGATTGCGAGTACGTGGTGAAAGCAAAGAGTTAAAAGAGAAAAAAGTCCAAGAAATGCTTGAGCTGTTTGATCTAGAACCTTACGCCCACCGTGGCATTGATCAGTTATCGGGTGGTCAGCGTCAACGAGTCGCTTTGGCGCGTGCCATTATTACCGAACCTGAAGTGCTCTTGCTCGATGAGCCTTTGTCTGCCTTGGATGCCTTACTGAAAAAACGCTTGCGAACGAACATTAATGCCTTGTTGAAACGTTTAGGCATCACGGCCGTCTATGTAACTCATGATCAAGAAGAAGCCATGGCGATGGGAGATCGTATTGCGATTTTGGATCGTGGTGAAATTGCGCAAATTGGTACGGCAGAAGAGGTTTATTTATCGCCTAAAAGCGAGTTTGTGGCGAATTTTATTGGTCAGATGAACCACTTTGATGGCCTGCTGAATGGTCAAGCCCTGTCTTTTAGATCGAATTTTATTCCGTTACCTGAAACCTTGTATTCCACCTACAAAGAGGGCGAGCGAATCCGTTGTATGACGCGTCCTGAAGATGTGCGATTAACTTCGTTTGAAGATGCCACGCTAAAAGGCGCTGTTTCACATAGCGTGTTTTTAGGAGACAGAACACGAGTGCTAGTCAGCGTCGAAGGGGTGAAGGAGTTGGTACATGTGGATTGTTTTGAGCGAAAGCGCTACAGCAAAGGTGATCGGGTTGGCTTAGTGATTCCACCTTTATGTCTTGTGTTGTTGCCTAATCTTGGATCGGAGGAAGTAGTATGCTAATTGCTCAGTTAACCGATTTACACATCAAAAAGAATGGCAAAATCGCTTATCAAAAAGTAGATACTTTGCAGTGCTTAAAAAATGCAGTAAGTCATATAAATGCTTTATCACCTCAACCTGATTGGGTGGTGGTAACCGGTGACTTAGGCGATTTTGGTACGCCTGAAGAATACGATGTCTTAGTTCCTGAGCTAAAAAAACTTAAGGCGCCTGTTAAAGTGATCCCTGGTAATCATGATCACAGGGATCACCTTCGTGTAGCTTTCGATGGATTTGCGAGTTTTGATCACCCTGAATACTGCCATTTTTCCCAATTAGTCGATGGCTACCATTTAATTGGTCTGGATTCCTCTGTCTTAGGTAAACCTTATGGAAGACTAACGCCAGAATCGTTAGCTTGGTTGGATGCCAAGCTTTGTGAACAAAACGTATTGCCGACAATGATTTTTCTTCATCATCCGCCGATGAAGGTGGGCATTGATCATATGGATGTGCAAAAACTTCTCAATGACGATGCTCTATGGCAAGTGCTTCAACACCATGAACAAGTCAAAGGTTTGGTAGCAGGGCACTTACATCGTGCCATATACGCCACATGGAATGGCTTGCCGGTTTGGGTTGGACCATCTCATAGCCATGCCGTGACCTTGGATTTAAACCCCAATGCGCCATCGAAGTTTTCCTTGGAGCCGCCAGCCATTCAATTATTTAAACTTGGACTAGATAGTGTCGTGAGTCATATCAGTTACATTGAGTCAGGAGAAAAGTCGGCAGGACCGTTTCCCTTTTTCGACGAGAACAACAAGCTGATTGATTGAGATTTTATCAGTTTTTATTAGTTTGAGAGCCTGTCATATTGCATGACAGACTCTCGCTTTATGACAGGTGAGTTTTCGTATTAGATATTATCTTCTCCCCACGCTGGGTAATCACTGTATCCTATCTCAGAACCGCTAAACAGCGTCGATCCGTCGAAGGAGGCAAGAGGTAAGTTTTGCTCTAAACGTCTCGGTAAATCTGGATTCGCTATAAAGTCTCTCCCAAAAGCAACTAGGTCAGCATAGCCATTTGAGATGACCCATTCCGCGCTAGGAAGGTCGTATTTACCAGCAACTATTATTAGACCACTGAAATTTTGGCGTATTGTTTGTCTAAAAGATTCGGTGAACGTTGGTGCATCGTCCCAATCAGCCTCGACAAGGTGTAGATAGGCAATGCCTAGACAATTTAAGAACTCAGTGGCGTCGCTAATTGTTGGTAAAATATCTGGGCAATTCATACCTCGTGCGGTTAAAAACGGCGCTAAGCGGATGGCTGTGCGCTGTGGACCTATTTGGTCGGCCACTGCAATAACTACTTCTTTTAGGAGACGCAGACGGTTTTCTCGTGAGCCGCCATATTCGTCGTGTCGAATGTTGGAGGTGGTGCGAAGAAATTGATCGATCAAATAACCGTTTGCTCCGTGAATTTCAACACCGTCGAAACCTGCATCTATTGCATTTTGTGCCGCCTGTCGAAAATCCTTGATGATGGCTGCAATTTCTTCTTTGCTTAATGCTCTAGGAGTTGGGCAATCGACCATGATTCCTCTATTGGTGGTAGGGTCTACTTTCCATATTTGTCCTTCAAATGGCACCGCGGAAGGGGCTACAGGCAAATCTCCTTGGTGAAAATCTGGGTGAGACATACGGCCAACGTGCCAAAGTTGTAGAAATATTTTACCGCCTTTGGCATGAACCGCTTTCGTCACTAAGCGCCATCCTTCCACTTGTTCTGCACTGTGAATTCCAGGAGTAAAAGAGTAACCCTTTCCTTGCGGTGAGATCTGCGTCGCTTCGGTAATGATAAGCGCTGCTGATGCGCGTTGTGCGTAATAGATCGCATTCATTTGATTTGGAATATCACCTGGTTGAGTGCTTCTAGCGCGAGTCATTGGCGCCATAACAACACGATGTGGTCGTTCTTGTCCTAAAAATGTTAGCGGTGAAAAAAGTGTTGTCTGAGTGGTATTGTTCGTTGGCATTTTGGTTATCTCCTAATGAATAAATGACTATCTAAGGGAATATTATTCATCTGTTTTATCTTTTTGATAATTGGTCTATTGTTTGAGCTATTATCAAATTATTTGGAATAATGATGCAGAATATTGGTGATATTAGACTGTTTGTCGAAGCGGCAAACTTAGGAGTTATCTCGGCGGCGGGTCGCAAGTTGGGATTGTCGCCAGCCGCTGCGAGTGCGCGGCTTAACAATCTTGAAACGCAATTAAAGTCTAGATTGTTTGAGCGGACAACGCGCAGCCTTCGTCTTACTGATGAAGGCAAAGCTTTTCTGTTGTATTGCCAACAAGGCTTGCAGGCGCTTGATGATGGTTTTGCTTTTCTAGAAAATCGCACTCAGGCTGTTAGTGGTCGAATTCGTATATCAGCCACATCAGACTTTGGCCGACATATGCTTACTGGCTGGCTGGATGAATTTAATGCGATTTATCCTGATGTGCAGTTCACTTTGTTACTATCTGATTCTTTATCCAGCTTGCATCGTGAGGATATTGATTTAGCCATTCGTTTTGGCGAGCCTCAGGATAGTTTGTTTATTGCCCGTAAATTAGCGAAAAATAGGCGTGTATTGTGTGCCTCTCCTGATTATCTTAAAAGATTTGGCTATCCCCAATCTCCTGAGGACCTTGTTCGGTTCCCTTGTATTGTCTTAAGTTCGAATAATGGCCCGATCATTGATTGGCGCTTCACTAGTGCAGAGGAAGTAGAAAGTGTCCGGGTTTCGATGGACAATGCACGAGTAACGAATGACGGCGCGGTAGCTCGTCAGTGGGCGATGGATGGTCATGGAATTTCCCTAAAATCTATTTGGGATGTGGCGAAGGATATTCATGAAAAACGTCTGGAAATAGTATTACCAGAATGGACCTCTGCTGAGGTTCCTGCTCATGCTTTGTATCATCGTAATCGCTATATGCCAGCGAGAGTCCGAGCGTTTCTTGATTTTCTACTTAAGCGTTTTGATGAAGAATCACAGCGTTTATTGCCTATTTAATCGTGGTGATGTTCATGGCGAACATCACCAGCACATTATGCAGACTCGGACACAACCACCAAACAGCCAAGGTTTTTTGAATAAGTATCTTTATAGCTCTTGTTCATGGTTGTTCTCTCAGAACGTATTTATACATTACAGTTCACCCTCAAATAACAAGGTTGCTCCCTTGTCGGTATTTACGCTCATTCTGTTTGTCTGTATCAAGTCTTGAGTTGTATTGAGCGTTTCGGAGGATGGAGTTAGCCAGTCAACGGGAAGCTCATTTGTAGAGGAATAAATGGGTGCATTAACAGGAAGTATGTCTGCAGCACTCACGGCAGAGGTGTTTGCCAAGATATAATTGGACGCATCAGCACCTCCAAGTCTTATATTGAAAATGCTTACCATTTTATTAGTACCGTAGTTATTATCGGTAAATGCACCTGAAGCGGACGCTACCATTAAGTCATCCCCAGACACCATGCCAGT
>NZ_NHTT01000021.1:0-58665 GCF_002806845.1 Marinomonas sp. ef1
TGGCCTAAAGGTTGACCTACATGTGTTGGTTTGTTGTAGGTCGTGCTTTAGCGCGTCAAGGGTTTTGGTTTGGTTTAACTAGGCTTTTGACGGCCTAAAGACCGACCTACAATTCATGATTAACCTTCTGATCTGGTGGGTTAACAAGGCTCTTCACTTACTACTTGGTAGATGGCTTTAGCCAATGTTTGCACCTGTTGTTGGCTAATAACATAAGGTGGCATTAAGTAAATAAGCTTACCAAAAGGTCTCACCCAAACACCTAGTTCGACGAACTTAGGTTGAATTTCATGTAGGTTAATCGCGTTTTTTAACTCTACAACTCCAATGCCGCCAAGGCAGCGGACTTCTTTTACTTGTTCGAGTTGTTCACATGGCTCCAGCGCTTCCTTCATCCATGTTTCTAGCTGAGATATTTTTTCTGGAATATTGTATTCGCTTAGAATGGATAAGCTGGCGTTGGCAGCGGAGCAGGCGAGAGGATTTCCCATGAAGGTTGGGCCATGCATGAATACGCCACCATTGTCGCTGATACCAAGTGCCACTTTATCATTTGTTAAAGTGGCGGCCAGCGTCATATAGCCGCCTGTTAACGCTTTGCCAACGCACATAATGTCGGGACAGATATTGGTGTGATCTGTGGCGAAAAGCTTGCCTGTACGGCCAAAACCTGTGGCAATTTCATCGAAAATTAACAAGATCTCGAATTCGTCACAAAGTGCTCGAATGTGATTTAAATAATCTGGATTATAAAAGCGCATACCGCCAGCATTTTGTACAACTGGCTCGATAATAAAGCCTGCTATGTGTTGGTGATTCTCTTCAAATGTCTTACGAATTTCGTCTAGGTATTCGGCTTTTATTGGTTCGCTGAGGCCAGTTGGTGGTGGCGAGATAAAGAATTGTTGTGTCAACGCCCCAGTAAATAAATTGTGCATACCATTTTCAGGATCGCACACTGACATAGCAGCGAATGTATCACCATGGTAGCCGCTTTTAGGGGTGGCAAAAAACTGCTTACTAGGTTTGCCTTGAGTGTTCCAATATTGAATGGCCATTTTTAATGCTACTTCAACAGAAACTGAGCCAGAATCTGAGAAGAAGACGCGCTGTAAATTCTTAGGTGTAATGGCGATAAGTTTTTCTGCGAGCTCAATAGCAGGTTTGTGGGTTAGGCCACCAAACATGACGTGAGAAAACTGTGATAATTGCGCTTGGATTGCGGCATTCATAGTTGGGTGATTGTAGCCGTGAATGACACTCCACCAAGAAGACATGCCATCGATCAGTGTGCGTCCGTCGCTTAAGGTTATTTCGCAGCCCGAAGCTTTTTCGACCAGAAAATGCGGGCTGGGTTTGCTCATTGATGTGTATGGATGCCACAGAAGTTGCTTGTCTAAGTCTAGATATTCTTGATCTGTTTTCATGATGTTCACCATTGCTTTGTTGGGGGCATAGTAAACAAAGGTGTCTTCTGTGGCTAGGCTGATATCTTTGCTTATGATTAGTATTCTCTATCTGGTGTTCGGGCAATGACCCAAATATCAACTCGTTCTGCGCCAGCTTTTAAGAGTAATTTAGTGCAATTTTCTATCGTACTTCCTGTGGTCATTACATCGTCAAATAAGGCGACATGCTTGGCTATAGGTCCATCAAGTTGATAGCTACTTTGAGGGCTTTTTAGTCTCTCTTTTCGGCTTAATGAGTGCTGAGCTTTAGTATTTTTGATTTTTTTGAGTGGGTTATGTTTAGGAAGAGTAGGGCATTTTTCACCCAGAAGCTCTTTGAGGTTTTTCCTTAATTGAGTGGCCATGGCTCTTGTTTGACAAAATCCGCGCTCTTTGATTCGGCTTGGATGGCTTGGTACATAGAGTATTTGTTCTGGCCAGCTCTCCGGTGGATATGATTCGATGAGGTGTTTGCTTAATCGATACATGAGTGGTCGTATGTAATGAGTTCCTTGATTGAATTTGATGCTGTGTATCAGGGTCTTTATGATGCCTTCGAATCGATAAGGAGCAATACATGTTCGATAAGGTGGAGGGTTGGTTTGGCATTGTCCACATGAAATACGGGTTCTATGAGTTGGGCGTTTGCAGTGCTGGCAGTACTTTAGGTTGGCTGGAAATCCTTCATGGCAGGGATGGCAGAGCGAGCTCTGGCATTTTATATTGCAGACATAGCACTGATTTAAAAACAACCTCTTGTAAACCTCTGATATTTTTGTTGTTGACAGTTTTTTCCAGTCCATTAGTATTGCTCCATTAATTTTTCTGGATCGAGGATACTATGTCTTTAAGTATGTCTACAAATACGTCTGTAGCGAATATGTCTATAAACAATATGAGCGCACCGCGTTTTGATTGGACTCATGCGGAAATAAAAGCACTGTTTGATTTACCCTTTATGGATTTGATGTTTCGAGCTCAGATTGTCCATAGAGAAAACTTTGCACCGAATGAAGTGCAAGTTAGTACGCTTTTATCGATTAAAACTGGCGCTTGTCCAGAAGATTGTAAGTACTGTCCGCAAAGTGGTCATTACAATACTGAACTTGAAAAAGAAAAGTTAATGGAAGTGCAAAAGGTGCTTGAAGAAGCAGCTTTGGCAAAAGAAAAAGGTGCAAGCCGTTTCTGTATGGGCGCGGCATGGAAGCATCCTTCCGAGAAAGATTTTCCTTATGTGCTTGAAATGATTAAGGGTGTTAAATCTTTAGGCTTAGAGTCTTGTGTGACGCTAGGTTCTTTAAATGATGATCAGGCGAAGCGCTTATCAGAAGTAGGTTTGGATTATTACAACCACAACCTAGATACCTCTGCTGAATTCTACGACAGCATTATTACCACTCGTACTTATCAAGATCGCTTGGATACGCTGTCTCGTGTTCGTGATTCAGGTATCAAACTTTGCTGTGGCGGCATTATGGGCATGGGTGAAGAGCAAAAAGATCGCGTAGGTCTGTTGCGTCAACTTTCTCAAATGACACCTCATCCGGAAAGTGTGCCAATCAATATGTTGGTTAAAGTTGAAGGGACACCGCTAGAAAATGTTGATGATCTAGATACGTTTGAATTCATTCGTACGATTGCTGTAGCGCGTATTTTAATGCCTAAGTCTCATGTTCGATTGTCTGCTGGTCGACAAGGTATGAATGAACAAACTCAAGCCTTGTGCTTTATGGCGGGCGCCAACTCTATCTTCTACGGTGAAAAACTGTTAACAACGGGTAACCCCGAAGCCGATAAAGACATGGCGTTGTTTGCTAATCTGGGCATCAATCCAGAGAAGCGCGAAGAGCATTCAGATGCTGCAGTAGCTGAAGCCATTGCAGCGCAAGCAGTAAAACAAGAAGAGTCTAAGTTGTTTTATGAAGCTAGCGTCTAATACGCCGGATTGGGTGTTGGCCGCGCTTGAAGAGCGTCGCCAGCAGGACTTAATGCGTCGTACCATTACGCTAGATAGCCCTCAAATACCGCATACTAAAATATATTCTCAAGACTATACGGCGTTTTGTTCAAACGATTATCTAGGTTTGGCCAATCATCCTAAGCTGATTAAGGCGATGAATAATACCGCTGAAGCCTATGGTGTTGGCGGTGGCTCGTCTCACTTGGTGTGTGGACATTTAGCTCCTCATCAGGCGCTGGAAGAAGCCTTGGCGGATTGGCTAGGTTATGAGCGAGTCATGTTGTTTAGTACCGGTTATATGGCGAACCTTGGCGTGATTTCTGCGCTCGCGGATAAAAATCGTCCCGTAGTACAAGACAAACTTAATCATGCGTCTTTAATAGATGGCGCTTTGTTGGCACAAGCACCGTTGCGCCGTTATTTGCATGGTGATGTGGAAAGTGCGCAAAAGTTGATTGCTAGGTCCGCACCGGGTGGTTTGTTGATCACCGATGGGGTTTTCAGCATGGATGGTGATATTGCACCTTTGTCTGAATTGTCTCAGTTGGCTAATCAACATGATTGGATGTTCGTGGTGGATGATGCTCATGGGTTGGGGTGTCTTGGTGAAAACGGTAGAGGTTGTTTGGCGCTAGAGGGACTGGACGCAACAAGTTTGCCTATCTTGGTTGGCACTTTTGGTAAGGCGTTTGGAACCGCTGGTGCGTTTGTAGCGACGTCCCATGATTATGCGGATTATCTCACCCAGTTTGCTCGTCCCTATGTTTATACTACAGCCATGTCGCCAGCGATCGCAGGAGCCACTTTGGCTTCGTTGCAACTTATTCAGTCTGCAGAAGGTCAAGAACGACGAGATCGCTTAGCTCGGCATATTGCTTACTTTCGCCAAAGAGTTCAGTCGCTTCCGGTTGAATTGATGCCTTCAAATACCGCTATTCAGCCGATTGTCATTGGCGATAGTAAAGCGGCGATTCAAATTAGTGAGCAATTAAAAACTCTTGGAATCTGGTGTACAGCAATTCGTCCACCGACAGTGCCGATAGGCAGTGCTCGTTTAAGAATTACCTTAAGTGCCGCCCACTCTGATGAAGATTTAGTGTTATTATGCGATTCACTCGAAAAAGTTTTAACAGCGAAACTTTTAAACGCAAAACGTTTAAATCCAAAGCGTTTAAATCCAAAGCGTTTAAATCCAAAGCGTTTAAATCCAAAGTAATAGAGGGACAGCATGCGAGCACGTATTGAAACAGAAGCTTTTGGAGATTCGTCTAATCAGTCTATTTTTATGGTCTCTGGTTGGGCAATGCCAAAAGAGGTTATGCGTTCTTTTGCTTTGCGTCTGAGTCAGCGTTTTTATGTTGTGGTGGCGAACTTGCCAGGTATTTCACTTGATGAACAATGGATTTCTCGCTCCCGCATTGGTCCTAATTACGATATCGCTGCCTTGTCTGAACAACTAATTGAAGTTGCTCCAAGAGAAGCGTGGTGGATTGGTTGGTCTCTGGGTGGGATGGTATCTGCTTATGTTGCCGCGCGTCGTTCTAGTCGAGTGCTTGGTTTGATTACCCTGTCGTCTTCCCCGAGCTTTATTAAACGAGAAAACTGGGAGGATGCGATGGCTGTCGAGGATTTTGATGCCTTTGCCGCCTTAGTTGAGCAGTCGCCAGAAGAAGGGCTTAAGCGTTTTGTTATGTTGCAGGCTAAAGGTGCGGATAATGAGCGAGCTTTGATTAAGCAATTACAGGCTTTTTTGCCAGTTAAAACGTTGAGTCGCCCCGCTCTGATTGGCGGACTTAGGTTGTTAAAGTCGTTGGATGTGCGTCGCGAATGGTCGCTTTTGGATCTTCCTAATCTACACCTATTGGGTGGCAAGGATGCGTTGGTTTCTAGTAAATCATTAGAGCAACAAGCTGATGTAAATCCTTTGCAGCAATGTGTTGTACTGTCAAATTGTGCACATCAGTCTTTTCTTGAAGATGAAGAGACTTGTGCGCGTCATATAGAAAACTTTATCGATGCTAATAACACCTGATATATCTGCGCTTAGCTACAAACGACAGCTAGCTAAGCGTTTTGATCGCGCTTCTCAATCCTATGATTCTTATGCTGACTTCCAAAAAATTGTACTAGAGCGTCTTTTAGCGATGTTGCCTTTAAATCAGGCTGATGTCGTACTTGATCTTGGTACAGGAACAGGTCAAGCGCTCGGAATCTTGTCTGAACAATTAAATCCTAAGTGCAGCATTGCGCTCGACTTGTCGCCACAGATGTTAGCAGTGGCAAATGAGCGTTTTTCTTCTTTGCACAACACACATTATGTTTGTGCGGATGCTGAACGACTGCCGCTTCAGGATAAGTCGTGTGATTTAGTGTTTTCGAGTCTTGCTATTCAGTGGTGTCTGAGTCCTTTAGATTTGTTTAAAGAGCTTTATCGCGTTACTAAGCCCGGTGGCTATGTGATTTTTTCAACGCTTTCACAAGGCTCTATGCTTGAAATTAGTAAAGCTTGGTTTGGTTTGGATAATAAAGAACATGTTCATCAATATATGGCATCGGATGCACTTTTAGATTGTATTCGCGCCTCTGGGTTGAACCTTTTGTCCTCCCAGTTATCAGATATTTCTATGTGGTTTGATTCACCTGAAAGTGCTATTTATTCATTGAAAAAAGTGGGCGCTAGTCTGATTGCTTCTGATGGGGATCAGTCGGTATCGCCAAGTAAGTGGAAGGCATTTTTGCTTGAGTATGAAAAACAGCGGAACGAATTCGGAATTCCGTTGAGTTATCAAGTTTCGTTTGTGGTGGCTCAACGGCCTATCAATATTCAGGAGTAATGGGTGAAAAAACGTTTTTTTGTAACTGGTATTGATACTGATGCTGGCAAAACTTATGTCACCGTCGGTTTGCTGAAGGCTGCTAAGCGAGCTGGACTGAAAGCGATCGGACTTAAGCCGATTGCGGCAGGCGCAGATCGAGTTGAAGGTAATTTGCGTAATGATGACGCCTTACTTATTCAGCAGGCGAGCAGTGTCAAATTGGCCTATGAACAAGTTAATCCGGTTGTCTTAGAGGAGGCTATTGCACCTCATATTGCGGCAATGAAAGAGGGGCGTTTGGTGACGGCTTCTCGGTTAGAAGGCTTTATAAAAGGCACATTGCTTACGCCCCATGACCTTGCTTTAGTTGAAGGGGCTGGTGGTTGGCGAGTTCCATTGAACGATAGAGAGTTTCTTTCTGGCGTGGCGAAGTCTCTAGGCTTTCCAGTTATTATGGTTGTTAATATGAAGCTGGGGTGTTTGAATCATGCGATATTAACCGCTGAAGCCATTGCTCGCGATGGTTTAGTTCTTGCTGGTTGGGTTGCCAATACAGGCGCAGAGAAAATGCCTTGTTATGAAGAGAATCTAGCGAGTCTTGCAGGAATGATATCCGCGCCATTATTAGGTACTTTGCCTTGGTGTGAAAAAGAGCTTGATTCGGAGCTGGTGTTTGATGATCTGTTGCTTAAGTTGTAGTTTTTACATCATGAAATACAGTGTAAATGCTTGAAAGTAAGCGGTAACAACGCATTATAATAGAGTGACAGTGAAAGTTGCTTATTTTTAAGGTTGAGGTGGTAATGTGAAAGCTTGGTTATGCGGTCTTGATGACGAAGAAATTTCGAGTGTTTCCAGTATCTTGACCTTTATTGGAATTGAGCATGGCACCTCATTGACAGCGTTTCATTTGCCCGACTTTGTTGTGTTGGGTAAGTCTGTGCGGTCTTTTGAGTTGGATGAGATGATTCCTGTTATTTCACTTTGTGAATCAATGGATGTTGTCGGAGATTATAATGTTTGGTTTTGCCCGCTACCTTGGCGTTCTCAAACTCTTTCTTCGGTGCTTAAAGAAATAAAACAATTACATACTTTTCCCCAAGCGTCTGGTGTGAATTTGAATTTACATGTTCGCCATCTAGAAGCGCTTCTTATTCGTCAAGCTTTGGTGTCTACTCAAGGTGTGGTTTCTAAAGCTGCGCAAAATCTACAAATTCAACGTACAACGCTTATCGAAAAAATGCGTCGCTATAATATTGATAAATCGGAGTTTTAGTGACAAAAGATGAAGAAATAGCGGAGCTAAAGACCGCATTTAAAGCGTTTTCCGAATCTTCTGATGTATTGGCAAAATCCTATCTCGATCTTCAGCAAGAAGTCGTTCGATTATACGAGCAGCTGGAAAAGTCTGAGCAAGATAAGCGCCAAGAGCAAGATAAAAACCGTATCTTGGTGTTGCAGTTTCAGCAACTTTTTGAATCCATGCCAGTTGGTGTTTTGTTGCTGAATGAAGAAGGGTTGGTCGTTATGGCCAATCCGGTAGCAGATCGTCTATTCAATTTGCCATTAGTTGGCCAGTCGTGGGGATCTATTGTGCCGCTGAGCTTTCGACCTCAGGAAGACGATGGTCATGATGTGAGTATGGCAAGTGGGCGTCGTGTTCGAGTAGAAACTGCTTCACTCGGCAATGTGCCTGGGCAATTAGTGATTCTCGTAGACTTAACAGAAGCCTATTTGCTACAGAAAAAGCTGAGTCATCACGAGCGATTATCTAATATGGGTAAAATGGTCGCGGCGTTGGCGCATCAAATTAGAACGCCTTTATCTTCTGCTACACTCTACGCTGGTCATTTACAGAAGCCAGACTTAGCACCTGTTATGCGTCAGACATTTGCTAATAAGTTAGTGGATAGATTGGCAAATATTGAAAAACAAATTCGGGATATGTTGATTTTTTCCCGTAGTGAAATAAAGCTGGATGAAACCGTTGGTGTTTCAGCTTTTATCAAAGAGTTAACCAATCATTGCCAAGAGATTTGCGATCAAAAAAATATGCAACTTGAAGTATCTGGAGCCTCTTTTTTGGCGACAGATTGTATTCAATGTAATAAAGAAACATTATTAGGGGCTTTATTGAATCTTTTGAATAATGCGGTGGATGCACAATCAGCAGGTGATGCGGTGCAACTTGATTGGCGCAATAATGACGGCTATGTGACACTGACGTTCAAAGATCGTGGAGTGGGTATGTCGAAAGCGCATTTAGAGCATGTTCAAGAAGGCTTTGTGACAACAAAACAACATGGAACTGGGTTGGGCTTGATGGTTGTTAAAGCCATTGCAAGAGCTCATCATGGGCAATTTGAAATAGACAGTATAGAGGGCGCTGGTACAACCGCCAGTTTGACGCTTCCTCTTGTAAGGGTATGACATGTCTGAAGTTAAGTTATTAATTGTAGAAGACGATAAAGGTCTTGCTGAGGCGTTGGAAGATACGCTGATGTTGGCGAGTTACCAGTGCAAAATAGTGTACAGTTCTGAAGAAGCTGTGGTTGCATTGAAACATAGCTTATTTGATATGGTGATATCAGATGTGAACTTGCCTGGCATGGATGGTTATGGTTTGTTGCATCATGTTATTGATACATACCCAGAATTACCCATGATGTTGATGACAGCTTATGGCGATATTGCTCATGCAGTGGAAGCGATGCGTGATGGTGCTGTTGATTATTTATTGAAGCCTTTTCAAGAAGAAGAGTTGTTGAATGCCATAGCAAAATACACTGTAAAAGAAGCGCCATCTGCAAATCCTCAGCCTATCGCAAAAGACCCATCTAGTATTGCTTTATTAGAATTGGCAAAACGTGTTGCTGTGACCGATTCGACAGTATTGATTTGTGGCGAAAGTGGTACAGGTAAAGAAGTGCTTGCTCACTACATTCATCAGAATTCTAGTCGACCTCATGCACCTTTTGTCGCGATTAACTGCGCGGCGATTCCTGAAAATATGTTAGAGGCGATCCTTTTTGGTTATGAAAAGGGAGCTTATACAGGTGCAGTATCTTCGCAAGCAGGTAAGTTTGAGCAAGCTAATGGTGGTACTTTGCTACTGGATGAAATTACCGAGATGGATGTCGGCTTGCAAGCTAAACTGCTGCGCGTTTTGCAAGAGCAGGAAGTGGAACGTCTTGGGGGTAAAAAATCTATTCCTTTAGATGTTCGAATTATAGCGACGACTAACAGGGATCTAGCTGATTATGTACGTGACGGTGGTTTCAGAGAAGATTTGTATTACCGGTTAAATGTTTTTCCATTGCGTTGGCTGCCTATTCGTGAGCGTAAAGGTGATATTTTGCCAGTTGCTCTGCATTTACTTGCGAAGCATTCCGCTAAGATGCGAATTACGGGCGCAACGTTAAAGCCGTCGGCGCAAAGTAAGCTAGAGGCTCACCCTTGGCCGGGTAATGTTCGTGAGCTTGACAACGTTATTCAACGTGCTTTGATTTTAAGCCCAAATGCGCAAATTAATGAAGACCATATTGCGTTTGATATGATGAGCTTAGCTCCTGTAGTTGCTGAATCCATAGTGGCAGAAGATAGTGCGGCTTCAATTCTAGGTAAGGGGGTTCAGCAACATGAATTCCGTATCATTGCGCAAGCATTGGTGGATGCAAATGGCAAACGTAAACTTGTTGCAGATAAATTGGGGATTAGCCCTAGAACTTTACGCTATAAAATCGCTAAAATGCGTGAAAGTGGCATAGACGTTGATTGATTTTTGTATCTTGTTTTAATTAGCTTTATGCTAAGCTGTGTATTAACGATATGTTAAGTCGTATAAATGTGATTTTTAGGTGAATAACATGATTTCTGGTCGACCAGACATTAATCAGGTGTTGTCCCAAATGAGGGATATGCGGTCGCAGGTTCAGGCGCCGAGTCCCCCTGTGTCTAATGTTGCCAAGGTAGGCGGTGAGAGCGAAGGGAACCAGACTGTAGAGCGTGCAGATTTCGCAGAAATGCTGAAAAATGCAGTTAATAATGTAAATGCTTTGCAAAAGGAATCTACACAATTAGCCCAATCTTATGAACGTGGTGACGAAGGGGTTGATTTGCCTCAAGTTATGATTGGTCTGCAAAAATCTAGTGTGTCATTTGAAGCAATGACTCAGGTGCGTAATAAACTTGTAGACGCGTATGAAAAAATCATGAATATGCCGATTTAGGCATAATAAACCGCTTGGCGCTTTTTAATGGATAATGTCCCTGCAGAACAATCGGAGCAAAAGCTCTATTTAGAGTTAGTTACTGGCTTTAATAAGCTGACGGTGATTCGTCAGCTTGCATTAATGGTCGGTTTGGCCGCATCCATAGCAATTGGTTTGGCGGCGGTTTTATGGAGTAACGGTCCAGATTACAAGCCTGTATTAAGTAGTATTACCGATTACAATGCCGACCAAATCGTAGAAATCCTCAGTGTAAATAATATTCCTTTTAAATTAGATCAAAATACAGGCGCTTTGCTTGTTGAATCTGATTTTTACCATCAAGCTCGTCTTAAATTAGCTGGCTCCGGCATTGTTTCCGACAATATTGTTGGCATGGAAATAATGGATCAGGAGCAAGGTCTTGGTACCTCTCAATTCGTTGAAACAACGCGTTATAGACGAGGTCTTGAAGGTGAGTTAAGCCGAACCATTTCCAGCCTACAAAGCATTAAAAGTGCTAGAGTGCATTTGGCAATACCAAAGGAGTCGGTTTTTGTGCGTGATACACGAAAGCCGTCTGCTTCTGTATTTTTGGAGCTTTATCCCGGAAGGCGTTTGGATAAGAGTCAAGTAGAAGCTATTGTGAATTTGGTGGCTTCTAGTATTTCTCAGCTGAGCGATAAGGATGTCACTGTTGTTGATCAGCGCGGTACTTTGTTGACAGAAAAAGATTCTGACTCTGAATTATCTGTTGCTGGTAAACAGTTTGATTACGCTCGTAAAGTTGAAGAGGTGTTGCTGCAGCGAGTGAATAATATTCTCGGACCTGTTATCGGTCAGGGGCGTTTTAAAGCAGAAGTGTCTGCTGATGTCGATTTCACTGCTGTTGAAAAAACTAATGAGCAATATAATCCTGATTTATTAGCTTTGCGTAGTGAGCAGACCTTAAGAGAAAATAGAAGCGCAGGCACGAATGCAAGTGGTATTCCGGGAGCCTTGACTAATCAGCCTCCTGGTGCAGTGACTATTCCAGAAGCTGTAGATGAAAACGGTGCTCCAATAGGTGGGAATTCAGCAGCTAAAAACGGTCAATCTCGTGAAGAAACAACACGTAACTTTGAGTTAGATCGAAGTATTAGTTATACCAAACGCCAACAAGGTATGGTGAGACGCTTGTCTGTTGCGGTTGTTGTTGATGATTTAATGAGTTTGAATCCAGATACCGCAGCCATTGTAAGAACGCCTTGGAATGATGATGAGTTGGGGCGCTTAACCTTATTGGTTCGCGATGCCGTGGGGTATGATCCATCACGTGGTGATAGTGTAAGTGTGATTAATTCACCTTTTGCTTTACCTGATCCTGAAGAACCTGTTGTTGAGTTGCCATTCTACCAACAGGCATGGTTCCTAGGGTTAATACAACCAACATTGGTTGGTATATTTGTTCTTATCTTGTTGCTAGTGGTTGTTCGCCCAATTTTGAAAACCCTTAGCGAGCAGAATAAAATTGCGGTTACTGAAGATACTGAGGCTGCTATATTCTCTGATGAAACGGATGAAATTTCTGATGATCAAGTGTCTCTTGTTAGTGCGGAAGATATATTGGTGCCTGGTTCCCCTGAAAAAATTGATCGCCAATTAAATGCAATTCGCGGTTTGATAGCGGAAGAACCAGAGCGTGTTGCTCAAGTCGTTAAACAATGGGTAATGGAAAGCAAATGAGTGATACAAACCAAGGTACAGAATTAAGTTCGGTTCAAAAAGCAGCAGTGCTTTTGATGTCGCTTGGTGAATCTGATGCTGCGCAAATACTTAAGCATATGGGGCCGAAAGAGGTTCAGCGAATTGGTCAGACGATGGCACAACTGTCTAATATTCAACGCCATCAAGTGGAAAAAGTACTAGATGATTTCTTAGTATTGGTCGGTGATCAAACCGGTTTGGGTCTTGGTGCCGATGGTTATATTCGTAACATGCTCAGAGAGGCGCTTGGTGAAGAAAAAGCTGGCAGCTTGATTGATCGAATTCTGCTGGGCGGAAATACAACGGGCCTTGATACGCTTAAATGGATGGAATCACGTGCCGTTGCTGACGTTATTCGTTATGAGCACCCGCAAATTCAAGCAATTGTTATTTCGTATTTAGACCCAGATCAGGCAGCTGACATCTTAGCAAACTTTGATGAGCGAGTGCGTTTGGATATCGTGTTACGCGTGGCGGCATTAGAAACGGTTCAGCCTGCGGCCTTACAAGAATTGAATAACATTCTTGAGCGTCAGTTCTCTGGTAATAATTCAACACAGTCAACGACCATTGGTGGTATTCGTACCGCAGCCAATATCATGAACTTTATTGATAGTTCAGTAGAATCTGAGTTGATGGAGTCTATTCGTGATGTTGATGAGGACTTGGCAAATACTATTCAAGATTTGATGTTTGTTTTTGACAACTTATTAGACGTTGATGACCGTGGTATTCAGATCATTCTTCGTGAAGTGGAATCTGAGACCTTAATCCTTGCGTTGAAAGGTGCGGATCCAGATATGCAAGATAAAGTCTTTAAGAATATGTCGTCTCGTGCCGCGGATATGCTGAAAGATGATCTAGAAGCGAAAGGTCCAGTGCGGGTAAGTGAAGTAGAAGTAGCTCAAAAAGAAATACTGGCTGTTGCCAGACGCCTTGCTGATAACGGAGAAATTGTTCTCGGTGGCGGCGGTGAGCAGATGGTTTAGTTAGAATATGTCTGATCAAAAACAGGATAAAGGCGAGCGTAAGCTGACTGCTTATGAACGCTGGGAACTTCCTCACCTTGAGAATAATAAGCCAAATACTAGTTCTGGTCCTGCGCTTCTTATTCAGAAAAATACATCTTTTACTACTGAAGAAGTGGATGAAGACTCTTTGATTTACGAGCCTTTGACAGCTTCACAGTTAGAAGAAATTCGTTCTGCCGCCTACGATGAAGGTTTTATTCAAGGCGAAGAAGAAGGACATAAAAAGGGTCATTCTGATGGCTTCGCCAAAGGTGAAGTGGATGGTTTTGAAAAAGGCCATGAAGAGGGGCGGTCAATAGGTATTGATGAAGGCTTGGCTCAGGCAAGAGCGGAAGCTCAGATCAAGTTGGAGGCGCTTGAAGCACTATTGGCGAATGTTGTTAAAGAAATAACATTGCCTCTAGAAGAAAGCCGTGCCGCTGCAGAAAATATCTTGTACCAATCGATGGCAAGAATTATTGAGAATGTCTGCCTTTCTAAAATGACTGAAGATGGTCACCAAGTTTTAAGAGAGCAGCTTACTAGAGTATTTGATGAAATAGGTGAATACGAAGGACGAGTCCGATTACGCCTTCATCCTGCAGATGTCACTATTTTGGATGAGCTTGGAATCAAAGATCGTTTAACCATTCAGCTAGAAACAGATGACTCACTTATTAATGGCGGTTTCGTTATTGATTCCAAATCCTTCCATATCGATGGGCGAGTTGAGCAGCGGTTAGAAGCTGTATGCGATGAGCTTCGTCATCTTTCCCTAACAGAGCAGGACTAACGCTCGTGTCCACCCTCGAAGAACGTTTAAATAAGCTCAGCCATGTCTCTTCTGTTTCCTTGCCACCTCAAATTGAGGGTAAGGTCACTCGTATGGTTGGTTTGACCATGGAGGCTGTGGGTTGTGTTGTAGCTCTTGGTGATCGTTGCTCGGTGCAAGTTCGTAAGGATCGCTGGGTTGAATCTGAAGTGGTGGGTTTTACCGGCGATTTAACTTATCTCATGCCAACGGAGGCCATTGAGGGGATTTCCCCTGGGGCGAGAGTACGTCCGTTACTAGGTGATAGTAAAATGCCGGTTGGTGATGAGTTGCTTGGTCGAGTAGTAAATGGGTTGGGTAAACCCTTGGATGGTAAGGGGCCGATTAAAACCAAAGATTCAGTGACTCTGCATGGTAATGTGATTAATCCATTACAGCGAAAGCCTATTTGCGAGCCTTTGGATGTTGGTATAAAAGCTATTAATAGTTTGCTAACCGTTGGTAAAGGTCAGCGTTTGGGGCTTTTTGCGGGTAGCGGTGTCGGTAAGAGTATGTTGCTCGGCATGATGACGAAATTTACCGAAGCGGACATTACAGTTGTTGGTTTGATCGGTGAGCGTGGACGAGAAGTAAAAGAGTTTATTGATCAAATACTGGGTGAGGAAGGGCTTTCTCGTTCGGTTGTTGTCGCGTCTCCTGCCGATGATTCTGCATTAATGCGATTGCGTGCTGCTATGCTGGCAACTCGGATTGCTGAGTATTATCGGGATCAGGGTAAAAACGTATTGTTGCTAATGGATTCTTTGACGCGATATGCGCAAGCCCAGCGAGAAATTGCTCTGTCTGTTGGTGAGCCGCCCGCAACAAAAGGCTATCCGCCTTCAGTATTTTCTAAACTTCCTCAACTGGTAGAGCGTGCTGGTAATGGTTGTGAAGGTAGTGGTTCTGTCACCGCTTTTTATACCGTGTTGACTGAAGGTGATGATCAGCAAGATCCTATTGCGGATGCGTCGCGTGCGATTCTTGATGGACATATTGTATTGTCTCGTCGTTTGGCGGAAGAAGGTCATTATCCCGCTATTGATATTGAAGCCTCAATCTCTCGAGCTATGCCGCACATTGTCAGTGAAGATCACTTATATGGTGCTATGCGAGTGAAGCAGTTGTATTCTAAATTTCAGCAGAATCAAGATCTTATTTCGGTTGGTGCTTACGCAAGGGGCAGTGACCCTGACTTGGACCAGGCGATCATACAGATGCCTGAAATCCGAAGTTTTCTACAGCAGTCACTTACTGAAAGTTTTACGATTGACCAGAGTTTGCAGGCCCTTGTTACAGCAATGACTAAAGGGCAGTAGACGATTGCAGGTAAAAACGTCTACTATTTAGCTAATTTCTGAATGGGTCATGCATGAAAAAATCACATCGAATGCAGATATTAGTTGATCTTGCTAAACGCAAAGAAGATTCGGCTGCGCAGCAGTTGGCTCGCGATAAAGCGAAAGTGCAGTATGATGAACAAAAGTTAAATGAGTTGCGGGAGTATGCTGGTCAATATGAATCTGAGCGTAATTTACTTGGTTTGAGTGCTTATTTAACGACGAATTATCAGCATTTTGTGGACCGTGTTCAGCAAGCGATTGTGCAGCAAGAAGCGGCGGTAGGTCGATCCGAACAGCAAGCGGATATGAGTATGCGTCGATGGTTGCAAGCTCGTTCTAAAACTAAAAGTATGGATTGGCTAAAAGAAAAAAACCACAAAGCGGAATTGGTTGTTGAAGCAAAACAGGAGCAACGTCAAAGCGATGAGTTCGCCATGCGCCGTTTTTTGGACAATATGCGATAGCGTTTTAAGTGCTATTTTGTACAGCAACTTGGCTTATTGTTAGGATTAAATATGGCGCGATTGGATAATGGACTAATTGATTTGTCTTTGCCTATTTCTAACATAGAAATAGCTTTGCATGATTATGTCTATCACCCTCGGCGCGGCTTAGAAAAACTTCAGTCTGCTCTACTTTCCTTACAAGAAATCTGTCAATCAAGCGTAGTTCATGCTCTCTATAATCGGCGTCTGAGCTCTTTCTTAGCCGCAGTCGATGAGCTCTTAATATCTGGTTCTCCTTATTTTAGTCACTACCATTCCGCGTTTTTATCTGCTACCGATGCGCTTTTGCAAGTGGCTATGGCTGGTCAATTTGCAGCTGATCGCTCACAACAGTTAGACGGCCTTTTGTCTACTGATCGTTCTTGTTGGGCTTTGGTAATGTCTATCGCGGATGAAAAAGATGTTTCGTTAATATATCGGAATTACGAAGCGCGATTAGATCCTACTCAACTTAATGTGATGAGTGTGGATGCTTATTTAGAGGCGTTCTCTAGTGCTGGACGTGTATCGTTTCAGCTTGATTCAGTGAAAGGTTCTCGCTTAAGAGGTCGTTTTTTATTGATAAGTGTGCAGACATTAGTTTGGCTTAAAAGGAGATTTCCTTCACTTCAATGGCAAGTCCTGTCTATTAATGAAAAAGAACCATTACGAGACTTGTGTGAATTGAGTTTTTTGCCACTGTTTCAAAATGGCACTATGTCTCGTGATACCCGCTACCGTCTTTTGGCTTTATTTGAAGATAGGTTCAAAGCGCTATTTTATCAGGTGTTTAGTTCTCTTTTTTCATTGGGCCTTACTCATGTGGATCAAGCTGGTCGTCTAGTTCCTAGTGTGAATAATGTAACGACTTTCGAGCAGGACGAACATTTCGCGTATTTCCCTATGCGTCATGGTGGATGTGTTTATATTGCTAGTCGCACTTTAGGGAATGTTGATCTTAAATACTCCTATGTGAAATGTTTAGGGCATGATTATTTATCCTATTTTTTGTATGAGATCGATACTTCCTTTGGACGATTTGCTTTTGATCAGCAAGAATGTTTTGGTCGTTATGATGTCAATGAAGGTGATTTCTTTTTAGACGGAGAGTCTTTTTGGTTTAGTCCAGAAGAGGGGGTTAGGGCCGAGTTGCTTTTAAATATGCCTTTGATGTTTTCTTATTGTACGGCTTTTTGTCAGTTGCCAGATGCTATCACTCAGGTGTTAATTGTTAAGCAAGGTGAGTTTTATTTTGCATTACCTTACTCCTTTCTTCGAGAGGTAGAAGCTGTTTGTTCTAAGATGTCAGCACCTCGTTCTTGGGTAAAAAATATTTGGTTAAGTCAGGCTGATACTCCGTTATTAGAGCCGTGGTTATTGAGTAAAAAGGTGTTGCCTCTGTCCTATGCTTGGTCAGAAAAAAATAAATCAACATATCCTTCTAAGAATGGTTATTATTTTGGAAAGGCCTATGGCAGGATGTTTTGGGTAGAGGCAGATTTGATACTGGCGTTATTGCCTTATAAGGCATCTTCTTCAGTGGCTTGTTTTGAGAATGATGAACTTTGTTTGGCATCATTTTTTATTCATGATGGGCGAAGTTTTGACAAGGTAATTTCAGCTTTTCCTTTTTCTGGAGGGGCTGGTTTTTCGGTTGAGAAGGTGGCTTTTTCAGTCATTCTTGAGTGGATGACTGAGTCAGTTGTCTTACCTTTCTCTTCTTTTGAGTGGTCTGCCACATTCACTGATAGTAACTGCATTCGTGAGTTTTCTTTGTCTTCTAAAGGCGTGGTTGATGGTTGTGAAGATAAAGTAAGTCGTCTTGCGTCTTTGCAAGATGATTGTTTTGTTATTGATAAGAAAAATTATTTATCCTTTGTTGCTGGCTTTTGCCATCTTCATCATTAGCTTGAAAGTGATTATTGACTATGAATACACTACATTCACCGTTTGGTGCTCCAAGAAAAGAGCTGATTAGTGGCCTACAAAAAGGCGTTTTTGCCTTGTTATTTGTATTGCTACTCGCGTTCGCTGGTATGTATATGTTGATGAGCATTAATTTGGAAAAACAGAATGCTCAACAAGAAAAGTTGAGCGAGCTTTTGGGACTAGTTCATAGTGCAGAGGAACACTGGTTACAATGGTTGTTGGTTGGCGACCGTTTGATTTATAACAATGATAATAGTGCTAAAGCCCCTTCTTCTAGTCATTTGCATCAGATGTTAGTGAATGAATATCGCTTGATGAATAGCCATATTAGTGATTTTGAATTGACAGCTGGAGTCGATATTTCCGATTCATTGACCTTACTAGACTCTCTTTCATTGAAAGAGTTGGATGTATCGCCATTAACAGATTCGGAAAGGGATGCCGCTTATTCATCTTTTGAGCGCTTAGAGGCGATAGATGATGAGCTTTTGCAGATTAGCGTTAGTTTGGATTATGAGCGTCAAATTTTTGTCGATAGGTTGATTTGGGTTCCTGTTGCTATCTTTTTAATTTTAGCTTCTATTGTGATTATGTTAGCTGCTCAATTTGGTCGCCAATTACGCTCTGGTTTTTTGAGTTTGCACCATGTTATAGATCATCGTAAACATGGTCATGCGCTTGTGCTGCCTCCCCGTAAGATGATTGATGAGTTCACCGACTTGAGTCATTTGGTTGATAATGAATTAGCATCACGAGATTTTGATATTGATCAACAACGCGAAAACCTTAATTTGATTGAGAAAGCATTGTCTCAAGTAGATGACCCCTTTTTTGTTACAAATTATCAAGGTGACATTGCATGGCTGAGTGCTGGTGCTGAGAGGCTTTGGTTTAGGAATACACCATTATTTGAATCTCTATTTGGTATAGATTCAGGGCTAGATGACCCAATTGGTGAGCGTATTGCTGACTCTATTCTGTTTTCTGATCAAGATTTAAAGCTGAATTTGTCAGATGGGGTTTACTGGTTGAGTGTTCAGCATTTTATCTCTGACTTAGATGAAGATTTAAGTAGTTTGCAGAGACTTGTCTCTATACGAACTAAAGTGGATATAGCTGAGTTTGATATTTTGCACCACAGTTTGGCGTTATTGGAGAGAGATGTCTGGAATACCCCTATTCGACTATCAAGGCAGGATTCGCCCTATGCTGGCTTTGCTAAGTCTTTGGAAGCTCTTCGTAGAAAAGTAGTCATGCTTTTTGATAGTCTGAATGCATCCTCTGTGCAAACACATTCCCTTGAAAAAATTACTAAACTACAACAAATAGCATCCCTAATTGACGAAAAAACAGATCACAATGAGTCATCTGTAAACGATGTCGTAGTGATGAATGAAGCTCCACTTGAAGAGTTTCAAGTGGAATTAAATGACATGGCTTGGCTTTCTGAGCAAGTTCGAGATTCACTAATATTGGGTTATGAGTTAGTTTTGCAGCGCTTAGCTTTAGTCGAAAAGGACTTATCTTCTGATGTGTTCTTGTTGGGCGATGTTGATCGTTGTCTCAACGAAGTGAGGGCTGGAGTGTTAGCGAGTCTTGCTGCAACCGAAGGTGAAAGTGAGAAGGTTCGTCGTCGTTTTGCTATTGATATAGAACACGATATTAGTAAGGTTCAGGATCAGATTGAAGGTATGAAGTCTATGGCGGCTTCTACTCTTTCATTACTTGAGTCAGATCGAAGTGTTGGTGTGGCGCGTTTGGATAGAGCAAGAGAATCTGTTAATGAAATGATAGAGCGGATTCATGGTTTGATGTCTAAAACGTCAGTAAATATTTCGGAAAATAAAAGTGATGATGTATTTATAAAAAAATCTAGTAATGAGTGGGACGAGACTTAAAGCCTACCGCTCATATTTGAGGAGTAGGCTGTGGTTGAGAGCTTTTTTGATAAAAAAACAGAATGTCTAACGATCCATGTGAAAGGGCGTTTTGATTACAGTTGTCATAAGGCATTTAAAGAAGCTTTTACTGCGGTTAGCAAGGTAAAGTCTTATGAAGTCAATCTAGCGGATGTGTCTTATCTTGATAGTTCAGCTCTTGGCATGTTGTTGTTGCTTAGAGATCATGCAGGTGAAGAAAAAGCGCAGATTCGTTTGGTTCATGTGAATGATGCCGTTATTGATATTCTTAAGATTGCTAATTTTCATCGGCTTTTTGATATTACTGAGTAGTTTTGTATGGAACAAGTTTTAACCATATTGATTGCGGATGACAACCCTTCGGATCGTATTTTATTGAAAGCGATTTTAAGTCAATTTGGCCACAACGTTATTTCAGCTGTTGATGGGCAAGATGCTATTGATAAGTTTGATCCCCATACAATTCAGCTGGTGTGCTTAGATATAAAAATGCCTCACAAAGATGGCTGGGAAGCGGCACTCGAAATCCAGCGTATCGCGGGTGATGTTTTTGTTCCTATTGTTTTCCTTTCTGGTGTAACTGATCCTATTGCTTTGTCAAACTGCTTGCGGATTGGTGGCATTGATTTTATTTCAAAACCATATAGTCCTGCCCTTATTACTGCGAAGCTAAATGCCATAGTCAGGCTTTTGGTTATGCAAAAAACGCTTGAAGAGCAGCGTGATGCAATGAGCTTGTATAATGAGCAATTGCTCAACGAGCAAGAAGTTGCGAAAGTTGTTTATGAAAATATAACCAACTCAAATTGTTTGAAGGATCCTGCGCTTTCTACCATTCATTATGGAACCCATATCTTTAATGGTGATGTGATTTTAGCTGCTTACAAGCCAAACGGCGGTATGCATATATTGTTAGGTGATTTCACAGGTCATGGCCTTTCTGCTGCAATTGGTGCGTTACCGCTTGCTGATATTTTCTTTGATTGGACGAAAAAAGGCTTTCTGATGCGTCAAATTATCCCTGAGATAAACGCGCGTCTAAAAGGAATTTTGCCATCGAATATGTTTTGTAGTGCAGCGTTCATTGATATAAAAGTGAATAATAAGAGTATTGAAGTTTGGAATGGCGGATTGCCTGATTTATTGTTCTTCCCTCAAAATGCAGACAGACCGGTCAAACTTACCTCTAAAAACTTACCTTTGGGGGTTCTTTCTCCTGATACGTTTGAGTGCCAAATTGATCCTATGTCTTTTGTTCCTGGTGATAGGTTGATGGCATTTTCTGATGGTGTTTATGAGGCGTTGGATTTATCTGGGCAGATGTTTTGTCATTCTGTACTTAATCCGCTCTATCAAGGTGAAATTGATGCTGATCAGTCAGTTGATTGGCTTATTCAACAGTTAGAGCGAGAAGGGGTTTTAGCGAATCCACATGATGATATTTCATGCCTAAGTGTTCGTCTGGATACTAATATAGGAATTGATTCATCTGAGCATAAAGTATCAAGAGGGCATGATGAGGCGCCTGCTGACTTTTCGTTTGAGTACGTATTGAATGCAGATTCGCTGCGTAATACAGATCCTTTACCTTATGTATTACAAATATTAACAACTGTTCCGGGGCTAAGTAGCTTTTCTAGTCAAATATTCATGATTCTTTCTGAGCTCTATTCAAATGCACTTGAACACGGTGTCTTGAAGTTAAGCTCTGATAAAAAAAGCTCTAGTGATGGCTTCTCTCTTTATTATGAGGAGCGTGAGCGTAACCTTGCTAATTTACAAGATGGCTATGTTAAAATTTCAGTTAAAGTAACGTCTGATAATAACAACAGAGCGCTAATTTTGTATGTTGAGGACAGTGGTTCAGGGTTTGATTTTCAGGATGTCAATTATGATATATCCAATACTGAGTTACTCTACAACCGAGGCTTGGCTCTGTTGGATCAGCTCTGCTCAAAGCTAGAATTCTCTAAAGGTGGAAGTGCTGTAACGGCACATTATCATTGGCAGGTTGGTCTAGATGGCAGGGCTATATAGTGTTGGCCTCGCTATTGCATAGTCTTCTCTATCGTTGGAGGAAATTATGCGCACAGATTCAAATACGGTATTGTCTTTACCTTCAGGTGTTCCATCTAAAAAGTCTGCCTTGACTAAGGCTTCCACTAATAACGGGGCAGCTTTTGAAAATGATTTTAATAGAGCAAAAGAAACTATTCGTCCCCAAAAACCATCAGCTACTGATGCTCCAGCGGCTTCTAGCTCTTCAGTATCTTCATCTGCTACTGATGCTCCAGCAGCTTCTAGCTCTTCAGTGTCCTCATCTGCTAATTCATCGTCCACAACGACTAAAACGCTTGATAAGAATGCGGCGCCTATTAGTGGCAATGATAAAGTCTCTACATCTTCGACTGGTTCTTCTGGTGTTGTAGCTGTTACTAAGCTAGCTGTTGCTGCGCCAGCTGTATCTCAAGATAGCGGCAAGGCCTTGCAGCAAGATGGCCAGGTATCTCCTGCTGATGGCTTACTTATAGCTGTTTCCGCAGAAAATTCAAAACTTCTTGCGACCGCGGTTCCGTCTGATTTGCAATATACGGAAATTGATTCTTCATTATTGTCTGATTTTGATGGGGCGCAACAAGAAGAAGCGGGGGCGCAAAACCTACTGGCTGACAATGCGGTTGTTGGTGATGTGGGCCCAGTTGCAGTAGCGCCGATCGCGACAGAAAACGCGTCTAAAGATGCTGTTGTTACAGGGCTTAGTTCAGGTGCTGGTGTTGTCGGTTTAGATACTATAAGACGGACCGTAGTCAGTGATGTAAAAAACATTGATTCAGCATTAAATGAAACGACTGCTTCAGAAGATGTTATAGAACCATCCGTTGGTGATGATAAAAGCGAGTTATCTTGGGTCTTGTCTCAAATGGAAGCGTCAGGTGTGAAAGCGCCACCTGCAAGTTCAATTGGCGAAACAGTACTTAATACAACTAAAGTTGCGTCATCCGTTGCTGCTGGTGTTATTGCCGCAGGAGCAATGGGTAAAGGAAGCCGTACTGAGCCTGTACCAGCTTCTCTGCTAAACGAGGGGGATTTATCAGGAGAGTCTAATTTAAATGTTGCAGATGCTCTTTTGGATGAAGATGGCGTCTTAATTAATGAGCCTATTGAGTTGCGTAAAAAAGAACAGGAGGCCCTGCTTGGTCGAATGTCTGCACAGATTGATGGTAAGCAGAATGATGATGCTTCACCGGGAGGCTTAAATAGTTCGCTTCATAATAATGCTAGTCGCCCTGCAGTTGCCGCTGCGGCCCTTAATGCTTCTATGTCTAATCCTCAGGCCAACAACTTGGCAATGAGTTTGCCGCCAGGTCATCCCGGCTGGGCAAATGAGATGAGTCAGAAGGTTGCTTGGATTGCACGTGATGGTGGTCATACCGCACATATTAGGTTAGACCCACCCGAATTAGGTAGTTTGACGGTTAAAGTGTCGGTCGACAGTGACTCTAATACACAAATAAGCTTTATTGCTGCGACACCACAAGCACGGGACTTGTTGGAAGGGCAAATGGGGCGCTTGAGAGAAATGTTGGCTCAGCAAGGAATGGACTTGAGCCGAGCAGATGTTGATGTTTCGCAACAAGATACTTCTGGTGCGCAAGATAGGGCTAATAATCGTAATAATGGCTCGCCTCAAGGTAGTGTTGCTAGTAATGATGAAGTCGATGAAGAGCTGATTGCGAAAAACTTATCATATGTTTCTGCGTCCGGTATTGATTACTATGCTTAAACTTATGAGAAATTGATGGTGCTATGTTTGATTCTTTGTAGAATAGAGGATTGTTAGTGCACAAGAGCGTGGTAAGCGTTCTTAATAAAGAAATTGATACACCTAAGGTTTATGAATATGGCAGAAGAAGACGGTTTGGATATTGGTGCAGAAGAGGGAAAGTCTGGTGGTAAGAAAAAGCTTATTATCATTATTCTTCTAGTTTTGGTTCTGGTTGGAGGTGGTGCAGCGGCTTACTTCTTGTTTTTTAGTGGCTCTTCTGATGAGGGTGGCGATTCAGCGGAATCTGCCGAGGCTGCCTTGGCTAATGAACCTTCTACGTATTTGGCATTAGATCCAGCTTTTACTGTCGATTTTATGGTTGATGGTAAGCAACGCTATGTGCAGCTTAATATGTCTGTTAAGTCAAAAAATATGGAGCAAATTAATGCGGTTACGCTTCATATGCCTTTAATTCGTAATAGTTTGGTTTTGTTATTTTCCAGCCAATCGTTTGTTGATTTACAGACAGCAGATGGTAAAGAGGCGTTAAAAAAAGCGTCGCTTGACGCAATCAATGGAATTCTTGAGCAGGAAACTGGTCAAGGAGGTATTGATGCTGTGTTATTCACTAACTTTGTGATGCAATAGAATTATGTCAGCTCAAGATCTGTTATCTCAGGACGAAATTGATGCCCTCTTACATGGTGCAGATGAAAAGCCTGTAGAAGAGGATAATCGGGATGCTAATGGTGTGGCATCCTATGACATTACGAGTCAAGAACGTATTGTGCGTGGGCGTATGCCTACGCTGGAAATGATAAACGAACGTTTCGCGCGTTACACACGTATTAGTTTGTTTAACATGCTTCGTCGTACTGCAGATGTTTCATCTGGTGGTCTACAGGTAATGAAGTTTGGTGAATACGTTCATACGCTTTATGTGCCTACCAGTTTGAATTTGGTGAAATTCCGCCCACTAAGAAGCACTGCGTTGTTTATACTTGATGCCAAATTGGTGTTTAAGCTAGTAGACAATTTTTTTGGTGGTGATGGGCGACATGCTAAGATTGAGGGGCGAGAATTTACCCCAACTGAAATTCGTATTGTGCAGTTGATGCTTGAACAAGTTTTCAAGGATTTAACAGAAGCTTGGGCGCCAGTATTAAAATTAGAGCTGGAATATATTAGTTCTGAAGTAAACCCTGCAATGGCGAATATTGTGAGCCCTAGCGAGGTTGTTGTTGTTTCCACTTTTCATATCGAGTTGGATGGAGGTGGTGGTGAGCTGCATATTACTCTGCCTTACTCTATGATTGAGCCTGTGCGTGAATTGCTTGATGCGGGTGTTCAGAGTGACGTGGATGAAAAGGATGACCGCTGGGGCAAGTCCTTAGAACAAGACGTGAAAGAGATTGATGTTAGGCTATCTGTCAATGTTGCGAATCGAAAAATCTCACTTGGTGAGGTATTAAAGTTCAAAGCTGGAGATATCATTCCGATAGAGATGCCTGAGTTTGTAACAGTTCGAGCGAATGGTGTGCCAACCTTTAAAGGCAAATTGGGCGTCAGTAATGAACGCTATTCAGTACAAATGCAAGAAAGTTTCAAAGCGAAGGTGACGAAATAACATGGCAGAAGAACAAAACCCAGATGCAGCAGGCATGGACGAAGATTTAGCCGACGAATGGGCTGCAGCAATGTCTGAAGCGGGGGAGACAGAAGATGGTGAAGGGATTGAAGACGAATGGGCTGCGGCAATGTCTGAGCAAAAAGTCGAGCCTGTTAAGCTAGAAACGCTGACTAATCCTTCTGTACCTAGTGGTGGAGTTGGTTCTGATCTCGATTTGATTATGGATATTCCGGTAGTTCTTTCTATGGAATTGGGGAATACGGAAATAGCAATTCGAAACTTAATGCAGTTGACGCAAGGGTCTGTTGTTGAGCTCGATCGTTTTGCAGGAGAGCCTTTGGATGTACTTGTAAATGGTACATTGATTGCTCATGGTGAAGTGGTTGTAGTTAATGATAAGTATGGCATTCGTTTAACGGATGTTGTAAGCCCTAGTGAGCGTATTAGACGACTGAAGTAGTGTAAATTGATTTTTTCTTTATTTAATCGTTATGTCTTCACGGCCATGCTTTGCATGGCCGTTCCCTATTTGCATGCTGTAGGTGTGCAAGAAATGTCTGCTACTTCCTCTATTTGGAAGGTGGTTATTTCTTTAATCTTTGTTATTGCTTTTATACCTGCTTGTCTTTGGTTAATGAAACGCTTTCAATTTGCTCAAATGAAGTTGGGGCAGTCAGATATTAAAATAGTGAATGTCCAGTCTTTGGGGGCAAAAGAGAAGCTGATGCTTGTTGAAGTGGAAGGGGAGCGTTTACTAATTGGTGTCACTGCGCATTCTATTAGTCATCTGCGAAGTTTTCCGTCTAAGGCTGCATCGTTTGCTTCTATGATGGAGGAAGTTGATAGGGAAAACTCTACTGACAATAAGAGCAATGGGGATATCTTGTGATTCGTTTTGTTCTGCTTTTGTCGTTAGTGTTTCCTGTTTTCTCATGGGCTGAAGTGGGGTTGCCTGCGGTAAAAGTCGTAACGAATGCTGATGGTAGTCAAGACTACACTGTTTCGTTGCAAATTCTTTTTATCATGACCGCATTGACGCTTTTACCGGCGGCTTTGATGATGATGACAGCATTCACTCGAATTATTGTTGTGTTGGCTATTTTGCGTCAAGCCATCGGTTTGCAGCAAACGCCCTCTAACCAGATTATGATTGGGATGGCGTTATTTTTAACCTTGTTCATCATGACGCCGACGCTGGATAGGGTGAATGAAGTGGCTTTGCAGCCATATTTAAAAGAAGAAATGACGTCGATTCAGGCTGTTGAAGCTGCGTCTGTTCCTGTGCGAGATTTTATGTTGGCGCAAACAAGAGAGGACGATATTGCTCTTTTTGTTAAATTGGCAGGTAAGGAAGGTACTATTCAGTCAATGGACACGCTCCCATTTACCATACTGATGCCAGCATTTGTGACAAGTGAGCTTAAAACCGCCTTTCAGATCGGTTTTATGATTTTTATTCCATTTTTGATTGTTGATATGGTGGTGGCGAGTGTTTTGATGGCAATGGGTATGATGATGTTGTCACCTATCATTATATCGTTACCTTTTAAAATCATGCTTTTTGTCATGGTTGATGGTTGGTCTATGATTATGGGTACTTTGGCGGCGAGTTTCGGGATTTAATTATGAATCCTCAAGTGGTGTTAGATTTATATGGACAAGGCTTTTACTTAATTGTTTTGATCGTTGGCGTTGTGATGGTGCCCAGTCTTATCGTCGGTTTGATTGTAAGTGTGTTTCAAGCTGCAACACAGATTAACGAGCAAACCTTGTCTTTCTTGCCGAGGTTGATTGTTACTATTTTAGTCATCATGCAATTGGGGCCGTGGATCTTGATGAAGTTAATGGATTTCACGACTAATTTATTTATTAATATTCCTATGATAATAGGCTGATGTTAGAGCTTCATCCAGATCAACTGATGAACTTGACGATCAGTTTTCTTTTGCCTTTTTTTCGCATAGGCGCTTTTTTTATGGCGCTGCCTTTATTTGGTAGTCGTCTAGTTAGTCCGCGAGTGCGTATTGCGTTCTCCTTTCTTGTTGCCATTATTATTACCCCTGTTATTGATGTCCCTAATTACGATCCTATTTCTCCTGCTTATATTGTGTTGATTGCAGAGCAATTGGTGATTGGTTTTGTGTTGGGTTTTGTTGTCACTATTTTGTTTCAGTTGTTTTCACTGGCTGGACAGTTGGCGGCAATGAAGGCTGGTTTGGGTTTTGCTATGTCTAATGATCCTGCTAATGGTATTTCGGTTGCGACGCTTGGTCAGTATTATTTATCGATGGTGGCGTTGGCCTTCCTTGGGACGAATGGCCATTTGGTTATGATAGAGTATTTGGCTGAAAGTTTTAATTATTGGCCTATTGGCAGTGGTTTTGACAGTCAGCGTTATTGGCAGCTAGTGTTACTGGGTGGGTGGATGTTTGAAAAAGCATTACTCATCGTGTTGCCTTTGGCTGTTGCTGTATTAGTAATTAACTTGTCTTTTGGTGTGGTTGCTAAGGCATCGCCACAATTGAACGTTTTTGCGTTGGGTTTTCCAATCATAATGCTATTTTCTTTGTTCTTTTTCTGGATTATGTTGGATGATTTCTTAAACATCTATTTGTTGTTTTTCGCAGAAATGATTGATTGGATGAAGGATACGTGGGGGATTCGTTTAAATGGCTGAGAATGAAGACGGTAGCGAAAAGACGGAGAGTGCCAGTAGTAAAAAACTTCAGGATGCTCGAAATAAAGGTAATCTCCCTCGTTCTAAAGATTTAAGTTCTGCCCTTTTGCTAATAGTGGCTGCGGCAACTATTTACGGAACGGGGACTCTACTAGTTCGTGATCTCGCAGTGTTATTTGATTTTAATTTTTTGGTCGAGCGGGCGGATGTTTTTGATTTAAGTCGTATGGTTTTTCATCTGTACGAGTCTGTTGTGGCTATGATGGACTCTATGGTTCTGCTGATGGCTGTTTTAGCTGTTGCTGGTATTGTTGGCAGTATTGCTTTGGGAGGGTTGAATTTTTCTTGGGAGCCTTTGACTCCAAAGCTTAGTAAAATGAGCCCAATAGCAGGTTTGAAGCGAATGTTTTCGGTGCAATCTTTGGTGGAGCTTTTTAAGTCTATTGCCAAAGTGACGTTGGTCGGTTTTGTTGCCGTGGTAGTATTAAATTACTTTTTACCAGAAATGCTCGGGTTAACCTTTCAATCGATGCAGCTGGCTATTACTCATGGTATTGATATCGTTATTTGGTCTTTTGTTTTTGTTACGCTTGCTTTAGCGCTGATCGCTGCGATTGATGTGCCTTTTCAAGTTTGGTCACATAAAGAAAAACTAAAAATGACTAAGCAAGAAGTGAAAGATGAATACAAACAGCAAGAGGGTGATCCTTTAGTGCGAGGTAGAATTCGTCAGATGCAGCGTCAAGCGGCAATGAATCGAATGATGTCTGATGTCCCAAGTGCCGATGTTATTATTACTAACCCCACGCATTTCTCTGTGGCCCTGAAATATGATCAAACGGGTGGCGCTGCTCCAGTGCTGCTCGCAAAAGGTGGCGATTTTATTGCATTGAAAATTCGTGAAGTCGGCAATCACTATGATATCCCTGTGATACAATCGCCCGCATTAGCAAGGGCGATATATCATCACACTAAGATTGGTGATGAGATACCTCAAGGTTTATTTAAAGTGGTTGCTCAGTTATTGGCTTATGTATATCAGCTGCGTAACGCTCGTATGGGGGCGCCACGCCCAGAAACGATGCCAAACTTAGATGTGCCTGATGAATTTCAGTGGGACGGTAGTTGATCATGTTTTGTAGTTATTCTTCCAATAAGGATGTCGTGTGAATTTTGACCGCGGTCGGCTTACTGGGCAGGTTCAGAGTATTTTTAGTGGGAATTTAGGTATTCCTATCTTGTTGTTGTCGCTTTTAGCGATGATGATCTTACCCATCCCCGCTTTTTTATTAGACGTTCTTTTTACCTTTAATATTGCCTTGGCCATTGTTGTTTTATTGGTTGCTATTTATTCAATGCGGCCTTTAGATTTTGCTGTGTTCCCCACTGTTTTGTTGGTGTCTACGTTAATGAGGTTGGCTCTTAACGTGGCGTCTACTCGTGTGGTTTTGTTGAATGGTCATGAAGGTGGTGATGCTGCTGGTAAGGTGATTCAGGCCTTCGGCGAGGTAGTTATCGGTGGTAACTACGTTGTTGGTTTTGTTGTGTTTGCTATTTTGATGATCATCAACTTTGCCGTAGTGACAAAGGGTGCTGGTCGTATCTCCGAAGTAAGTGCGCGCTTTACCTTGGATGCTATGCCGGGTAAGCAGATGGCCATTGATGCCGATTTGAATGCAGGCATGATCGATGCTGATCAGGCTAAGCAGCGTCGTATAGAAATTGCATCCGAAGCTGAGTTTTATGGTTCTATGGATGGTGCCTCAAAATTCGTAAAAGGGGATGCTGTTGCTGGTTTGCTTATTCTCGGTATCAATATAATTGGTGGTTTATCCATTGGTATGGCGCAGCATGATCTTTCGTTCTCGGAAGCCATTGAGCGTTATTCGTTATTGACTATTGGTGACGGCTTGGTTGCTCAGCTCCCATCTTTAATGCTGTCGACTGCTGCAGCAATAATGGTGACCCGTGTTAATGAAACGGGCGATATGGGTTCCCAGATTGTTCGTCAGATGTTTGGGTCATCAAAGGCTTTATATGTTGCTGCTGGTGTGATGACTATTATGGGAATTGTCCCAGGTATGCCGCATTTTTCTTTCTTATCGTTGGCGGCTTGTTTGGGTGGTCTTGCTTATTTTCTTGAGTACAGAAAGAAACAGAAGCCTAAACCAGGTCCAAAAAGTACCGGTAAGACTTCCTCTGATAATCTTGCGCCAGCAGAAGTGAAAGATCTTAGTTGGGATGATGTTGCGCCGGTTGATATGCTTGGTTTAGAGGTGGGTTATCGTTTGATACCTTTGGTGGATAAGACTCAGGGTGGTGAGTTGTTAGCTAGAATCAAAGGTGTGCGTCGAAAGCTGTCGCAGGATTTGGGTTTTTTAGTACCAAGTGTACATATTCGAGATAACTTAGATTTGATGCCGAATGCCTATCGGGTAACTCTTATGGGAGTTAGTTTGGCAGAGGCGGAAGTTCATCCAGATAAAGATTTGGCAATCGATCCTGGGCAGGTATTTGGCTCGATTGATGGTATCGCGGGTAAAGATCCATCGTTTGGTTTGGATGCGGTCTGGATTGATCCTAAGAAAAGGGATCAGGCGCAAACTTATGGCTATACTGTTGTCGATGTAAGTACTGTGGTTGCGACTCATATTAACCAGATTATGCATAAGCATGCCTATGAATTGATTGGTCATGATGAGGTTCAACAGTTGCTGAGTTTGTTGAAGCAATATAATCCTAAATTGGCTGAAGAATTGGTGCCAAATACTATACCGTTGAGTGTTCTTCTGAAGGTGTTGCAGAACTTATTGATAGAAGGTGTTCCTTTAAGAGATATGCGAACTATTGCGGAGTCGATTATGGGAGTGCAGCCGAAAACTCAAGATCCAATGATATTGACTGCGGCGGTGCGGACGTCATTATCTCGCTTGATTATTCAGACATTGGCGGATGGCGTTGAAGAGATTCCTGTGTTAACGCTAGAACCTAAATTGGAAAAAATGCTTATGCAGACTGTTCAGCAAAGTCAGCAGTCTGGTATTAAGAATGAAGAAGCACTGATTTTAGAGCCGCAAATGGCCGAACAGTTGCAGGCTTCGTTGCGGCAGTCGGCAGAGCAGCAAGAAGCAATGGGAAATACTCCTATCTTAATTGTGTCAGCGCCTATACGTCCTATGTTGGCGCGTTTTATGCGTTATGGTATGGTGAATATGTCAGTGCTTTCATATCAAGAAGTGCCAGATCATAAACGCATTACTGTGGTGGGTGTTATAGGTCAATAAGATCTACCTATTAACGTGATGGATTGTATCTATATTTATTGTAATCTTTCGGGTAAGCTATGGATTTGTAAGAAAAATAAACTGGAAGGATTAAGTTATTCATGCAAATTAGGCGGTTTAGAGCACCTGACATGCGGCAAGCGATACGGAAGGTTCGTGATGCTGTAGGCCCTGATGCGGTCATTTTGTCAAATCAACGTCTGCCTACCGGTGAGATAGAAATAGTTGCTGCTCTAGATTATGATGGATCCTTGCCTTCTAGTATGACTTCTAAACGGTCATCTGCGCCTCGTTCTGAACAATATGTTGACCCAAGTGCTGACTATTTAGAGCGCATAGAAAGAGCGAAGCAGCAGACGCCGCCTCAGGTTTCCTCACCTTCATATTCTGAAAAACGTCCTACAGCACAGTTTGAAATGCCACCCTTGTCAAGTGACAGAGAAGATCCTGCAGTTGAGGAAGCTTTGTCTATTCGCAATAGTGATAGTGCTAAGCAATTACGAGACATGGAACTTGAGTTGAAAAATGTTCGAGCTATGCTCGAGCAGCGTCAGCAAAATGAAAGCCGATCCGAAGCAAAAGAAAATGCAGTTGAGCTACGTGCCCGCGAAAAATTAAAAGGTCTAGGCTTATCAGATTTTGTTGTTTCTAGGTTGATTGACGATATTGATTTAAAAGGCCGTGAAGATGACTGGAACCGGTTGTTGGCTCATTTGGCAGATTATATTCCTATTCGCTCTAGCTCTTCAGAACTTAGAGGCTGCATAGCATTCATGGGGCCTACCGGAGTAGGGAAGACAACAACGATTGGTAAGATTGCTGCTCAGCATGTTTTAAAACATGGTTCTGAGGGTGTTGTTTTAATTACTACTGATACCTATCGTATTGCAGCGCATGAGCAATTACGAACTTTTGGCCGTATTCTAAATGTGCCAGTTGAAGTGGTTAATGAATATTCAGATCTAAATGAAGTATTAGCAAAATACGCTAATTATTCTTTAGTGCTTGTTGATACTGCAGGCATGAACCCAAGAGATTCAAATCTTGAACGACAGCTTTTAATGATGAAGCGTGCGCGAGCAAGTCTTAAAAAATTACTAGTATTACCATGTACAAGCCAAAGACAAGTATTAAAAACAGTTGTAGATGTTTATTCTCAAGTTCAATTAGATGGCTGTGTTTTAAGTAAACTTGATGAATCTGCTTCACTTGGTGAGGCTATTAGTGTAGTTATTGAGGAAGGTCTTCCTGTTGTATATATAGCAGATGGACAAAGAATTCCTGATGATATCGAGCCAGCTAGGGCGCATAACTTGATTAGTAGGGCTGTATATACTGCAGAACATTACAGTCAGCTTTATGGGTCACTAAAGTATGGTAGTTAGTAAAATTTTGTTATTACTGAAAGCGTTGCGCCAAACTATGTAGTACAGTTAGTTAGCGCAACTAACTTAAATGGTAAAGGTTGCTTAGACTATTTTATGCAGACCAAAAATGGATATAACACTTACTCTAAAAAAGCGACGCTTTCGATTGATGCGATTGTTGAGCAGTATGGGTATTTGGTAAAGAAAATTGCTTATCATCTATTAGCGCGTTTGCCTGATAGCGTGGATGTCGATGATTTAATTCAAGCTGGCATGATGGGGTTGATTGAGGCGTATAAACGGTTTGAGTCGACTAAAGGTGCTAGCTTTGAAACTTACGCAGGTATTCGAATTCGCGGCTCCATCATGGATGAAGTGCGAAAAACTGATTGGGCACCTCGTTCTGTTCGACGTAATGGAAGAGCTGTTGCTAATGCGATTAAAGAATTAGAGGCCAAGTTAGGTCGAGAGGTGTCTGATATGGAAGTGGCATCTCATATGAATATAAGTATGGATGAATATCATGAAATGATTCATTCATCTATGTCGACCCAGTTGTTTAGCTATGAAGAAATGCTAGACTCTGATACAAATAATTTAGACAGTATTGAATCTGAGGTAGAAAATGCACCTTATTCGCTAGTAGAGGAGGGTGGTTTTCAAAATCAATTAGCAAAAGAAATTGATGATTTACCTGAAAGAGAAAAGTTGGTTTTGTCTCTTTATTATAATGAAGAACTCAACTTGAAAGAAATTGGTGCTGTATTAGGCGTCAGTGAATCAAGAGTCAGTCAAATTCATAGTCAAGCGGCTATGCGATTACGAGCTCGATTAAGCGATTGGCGAGATTAATTATGAGTTGTGGAATATTACCTTTGGGGTGTGGAGGTTGCATTGGATAAAAACATGAAGATCCTGATTGTTGATGATTTCTCGACAATGAGACGAATCATTAAAAACTTATTACGGGATTTAGGGTTTACCAATACAGTTGAAGCTGATGATGGAACAACTGCGTTGCCTATACTTCAAGCTGGAACAATTGATTTTCTTGTTACTGATTGGAATATGCCTGGCATGACTGGTATTGAGCTGCTTCGTGCAGTTCGTGCTGATGAAAAGTTGAAAAGCATTCCAGTTCTTATGGTAACGGCAGAAGCAAAGCGTGACCAAATTATTGCTGCAGCTCAGGCTGGAGTGAACGGTTACGTAGTTAAGCCTTTTACTGCGGTGGCTCTCAAAGAAAAAATTGAGAAAATATTCGAACGAATAGACGCTGCCAAATAGGGAAATTAGATGTCAAATGTATTGGGATCTGGACTAGTGGAATTTGAAAACCTAGTAAAAGATGGTGCTGTAGAGCTTTTAAATCACATTGAAGTCGGTGATTTCAGTGGTGCTATTAAAATCATCCAAGAGTTAAGTGAAGCTCGTCATAAAAGTTTTTATAACGAAGTGGGGTTTTTAACTCGAAGTCTGCATGATGCTATTCGTGATTTTCAGATTGACTCAATTGACTTAGTTGTCGGCGAAGGCGGAAAAGATTCTGCTACTAAAATCACTGATGCTTCTGATCGACTGAACTATGTTATTGAAACGACTAGTGCGGCTGCCAATAAAACGATGGACATGGTGGACAGTAGTGTTCCTGTGGCTAGTGAATTACAGAGTCAGGCAAGGGAACTGCGAAAAGACTGGAGTCGCTTAATTCAGCGAGACTTAACACCTCAAGAGTTTAGAGACTTGTATAAGCGTATTGATGTCTTTTTGTCTTATGCTGATGACAGTGCCACTACCTTGCATTCAAACCTCAACACAATTCTTCTAGAGCAAGGTTATCAAGACCTAACGGGTCAAGTAATCGCTAGAGTGAATGATTTAATTCGAGATGTAGAAGAAAAACTTGTGCATCTCGTTGCTGTTGCTGGACGCGTTGATAGTATCTCGGGGATTGAACACCAAGAGAAAGAGTCTGAACACGATGACACTCGTGGACATGGCCCAGCTATTAATAAACAAAACAACCCTGAAGTACTGAATAGTCAAGACGAAGTAGACGACTTGCTATCAAGTCTTGGTTTCTAGAAGGAGCTGAGGATGAGTTTCGAGGTCGATGAAGAGATTCTACAAGATTTTTTGGTAGAAGCTGGTGAAATTCTAGAGCAGCTTTCCGAACAACTGGTAGATTTAGAGCAAAATCCAGACGATAAGCAGCTGCTTAACGCGATTTTTCGTGGTTTCCACACTGTAAAAGGTGGTGCTGGATTTTTACAATTAACTGCTTTGGTTGATTGTTGCCATTATGCTGAAAACGTTTTTGATATTTTAAGAAACGGTCAGCGTAAAATAGATTCTGATTTGATGGATATTGTTTTACAGGCTCTTGATGCTGTAAATGAAATGTTCGATGCAGTACGTGCTGGCGGTGAGCCTGAACGTGCTTCACCAGAGTTAATTGCAGCACTTAGTGTGTATGCGAAGCCTCCAACTGCAGAAGAACTTGCAGGTGCTGCTGATGAAGAGTTAGATGAAGTTGAAGATGTTGCCGAAGAGCAAGATGATACTGATGTTGAAGAAACTGAAGACGTAGTTTCTGTAGCAGATGAATCTGTCGATATTTCTGACGATGAATTTGAATCTTTACTAGATGCCTTGGGTGATACTTCATCTGACGATAGTACTGAAAAAAGTGGCGTATCAACTGCTCCAAGAACGGACGACGAAATTACAGAAGATGAATTTGATGCATTGCTGAATCAACTTCATGGTAGTGGGGCGCCTGGAATTAATGATGATCCAGAAGATAGTACTAATTCAAGCGCTATTTCTTCTGACGAAATTACTGAAGACGAGTTTGAAGAGCTACTTGATAAGCTTCATGGCGAAACTCCAGCTTCAGGTAAAAAAGAAGACAAATCTAAAGCTGATACTAATGCTGCGGCATCTAGTGCAGGTGCAGAATCTGATTTAATTACTGAAGATGAATTTGAGTCTCTTTTAGATAGCTTACAAAGTAAAGGTGGAGCAGAAAAAGCAGAGGCTCCTACTGCAAAGCCTGAGCCTAAAGCAGCATCTGCTAAGCCAAAACCAGCGCCTAAACCTGTTCCGAAGCCTGCTCCTAAGGCTCCAGAGCCT
The DNA here is from genome assembly GCF_002806845.1 of Marinomonas sp. ef1. Classification (NCBI taxonomy): domain Bacteria; kingdom Pseudomonadati; phylum Pseudomonadota; class Gammaproteobacteria; order Oceanospirillales; family Oceanospirillaceae; genus Marinomonas; species Marinomonas sp. ef1. The sequence goes on from NZ_NHTT01000021.1 coordinate 35,535, forward strand.
GAAGCTGATAGCGTTAAAGAGAAAACGGCTAACGCACCTGTTACCCAAGAGGCAACGGTTCGCGTAGATACTAAACGTCTAGATGACATAATGAACATGGTGGGTGAGCTAGTATTAGTTCGAAACCGCCTTGTTCGATTGGGGCTTCAAAGTGAAGACGAGTCGATGGGGAAAGCAGTTGCTAACTTAGATGTTGTGACTGGTGATCTGCAAAACGCGGTAATGAAAACGCGTATGCAGCCTATCAAAAAAGTATTTGGACGTTTTCCACGAGTTGTTCGAGATCTTGCTCGTAATATGAAGAAAGAGGTTAACCTTGTTCTTCGTGGTGAAGAGACCGATCTAGATAAGAACTTAGTTGAAGCATTGGCTGATCCTTTAGTTCACTTGGTGCGTAATTCTGTAGATCATGGTGTAGAAGCGCCCGATGTTCGCGAAGCGAGCGGCAAGCCTCGAATGGGGACGGTAATTCTGTCTGCTGAACAGGAAGGTGATCATATCTTGCTATCCATCGAAGATGATGGTGCTGGTATGGATCCTAATCTGCTTAGAAGAAAAGCTGTTGAAAAAGGGGTAATGGATGCAGATGCAGCGGATAGATTGTCTGATGAAGAAGCGTTTAACTTAATCTTTGCTCCAGGCTTTTCTACTAAAGTAGAAATTACTGATGTATCTGGTCGTGGTGTAGGGATGGACGTTGTTAAGACGAAAATCTCGCAACTAAATGGCACATTGCAGATTAAGTCAGTTCTTGGGCAGGGGTCTCGCTTTATCATAAAAGTGCCATTAACGCTGGCAATTATGCCAACTCTAATGGTGACTTTATCTGATCAGGCATTTGCTTTTCCTTTAGTAAGTGTTAACGAGATTTTTCATCTCAACTTGAAGAAAACTAACGTGGTTGATGGCCAGCAAGTTGTTGTTATTCGAGGTAAAACCTTACCAATATTTCATCTGAAAAATTGGTTAATTAAGGGGAATAGCCGAGACAATTTACCTACTGAAGCTCATGTTGTTGTTGTTCAAGTGGGCATGAGTGAAGTCGGTTTTGTTGTTGATCAATTGGTTGGTCAAGAAGAAGTGGTTATAAAACCATTAGGTAAAATGTTGCAAGGTACCGCTGGTATGGCAGGTGCAACAATTACAGGTGATGGTCGTATTGCATTGATTCTGGATGTTCCTAGTATGCTTAAGTGTTACGCATCTAGGTAATAAGTTTTTCATTTAGGGGATGTGATATGCCTGTTAAGGTGCTGGTTGTTGATGATTCAGGTTTCTTTAGACGCCGTCTTGTCGAAATATTTGAAGCCGATCCTAGACTAACCGTTGTTGGTACTGCAAATAATGGAAGGGAGGCGATAGATAAGGTTCAATCCTTATCGCCTGATGTTGTTACTATGGATTATGAGATGCCTGTGTTAGATGGTATCGCTGCTGTAGTCAATATTATGAAGCTTAAGCCAACGCCTGTGCTTATGTTTTCCTCATTAACTCATGAGGGAGCAAAGGTTACTCTAGATGCTCTAGAGGCCGGTGCAGTTGATTTTATGCCGAAGAACTTTGAGGATATCTCTCGTGATTCGGCTGTAGTTAAGCGTGCATTGGTTGATCGGGTACTGGCTGTTGCTAGAACTCGATTTGCAGGTGATAGAAGACCTGTTGCTGCGCTTGCTCCACGTGAGGCTCCCAAGCCTATCGTAACTGAGCGTGGTGTTATTATTCCGCGTGTGAGAAAGCGAGTGAGCCTTGTTGCCATAGGCACATCTACTGGTGGTCCTATGGCTTTGCAAGCGGTATTAAGCAAATTGCCTAAAGACTTTGCGGCGCCTCTCGTGTTGGTTCAGCATATGCCAGCTGCATTTACTGGAGCTTTTGCTGAGCGGTTAAACAATATCTGCCAGATTACAGTAAAAGAAGCGCAAGACGGTGATCGTTTGCAAGCTGGTGTTGCTTTATTAGCTCCAGGTGGAAAGCAAATGATGATTGACCCTCGAAATGGCGGCTGTGTCCGTATTCTTGATGGGGATGAGCGTCTAAACTACAAACCTTCTGTAGATGTTACTTTTGGTTCAGCGTCAAAATGTTATCCGGGAAAAGTACTGTCTGTTGTCATGACTGGTATGGGTGTTGATGGTCGCGAAGGTGCTCGTATGCTAAAGAATTCAGGTTCGAGAGTCTGGATTCAAAGTGAAGAGTCTTGTGTGATCTACGGTATGCCAATGGCAGTAGAAAAAGCTAATTTAGCGGATGATATTATTGACTTAGAGCATATTGGTGAGCGCATTGCACGTGAGGTTGGCTAGTGGATTTTGTTACCTTAGCAGGACTATTAATTGCTTTCAGCTCCGTATTTCTAGCTAACTGGTTAGGAGGAGGCGAGATAATCCTTCTTCTTAACCTGCCTTCCGCTATCATCGTTATTGTTGGTAGTATTGGCGCTACACTTATTCAAAGTAGTATTCAGGAGGCAGCTCGTGCTCTTGTTTTGATTAAGTGGAGCCTTTTCCCTCCTGTTTATGATTTCAACTCAGCCCGCGCATTGATAAATAACCTTGCCCATAAAGCTAGAAGGCTCTCCTTGCTTGCTTTAGAGTCTGATATTGAAGCGTTGAATAACCGTTTTTCGAGTCGAGCCTTGCAAATGGCTATTGATGGTACTGATCCTGACTTATTGGCTGATAGACTTCATGATGATGCTGTTCGTATTTATGATAAACGAATGAAGAGTGTGTCATTTATTGAATCAATAGGAGGGTATGCGCCCACTTTAGGGATCATGGGCTCGGTACTAGGTCTGATTCAAGCTATGGCGAATTTAGATAGTCCAGAAGCATTAGGGCATGGTATTGCTGTCGCTTTCGTTTCTACGCTTTATGGCCAAGGCTTTGCCAACTTAGTCATTTTTCCTATTACTAAGAAGTTAACTGGTTATGTTGATAAAGAGCTTCTGTTCCATCAACTACTTATTGATGGTATTTGTGGTATTGCCACAGGTAAGCATCCATACAGATTAGAGTTAGAGCTTAATACTTATGAGTGATACTCCACCTCGGGTATCGAGGCGTCGTCGTGTGGTGACTAAGTCACCACCATCTGGTGCACAAGGCCGAGACCGTTGGATACTTTCTTATGCTGATTTCATTACTCTGTTATTCGCTTTTTTTGTGGCGCTATATTCCCTTTCATTAAAGAACTCAGGTGATGAACAACGCCTTAAAGAAACCCTTCATGGTGTTTTCGATGCTGTTCAAAAGTCGATTAAGCCTATTAATATTGGCGAACCTATTGTTGGGGAGCCAAAAGATATTGAAGTGGTTGAAACGAAACCTATTCCTGCTGCGCCTCCAACGATAGAGGAGAGTAACTCCTCTGCTGTTTACGCATTATTAAGTCAAGTCGTAGAAAATCAATTTTCAGGACTACATGCATCAGGTCAAATATCTGTCACTGAATCAGCAGATTGGGTAAGTTTGGAGTTGAAGTCTGGTTTATTGTTTGGTCAAGGGGAGTACGATTTAACGAATGAAGCTGTCGCCTTATTAATCCTAGTTGCAAACATTCTAAAGGTGCATCCTTCAGTGATATTGGTTGAGGGCAATACGGATGACTTGCCAGTTAATTCAAGACGTTTAATTTCGAATTGGCACTTGTCTAGTTTGCGCTCTTCCTCTGTTGTGGATGAGCTGGTTTATAGAGGGGTAGACCCAAAAATGATCGCGCCAATCGGTTTTTCTAGCGAACATCCTAAAGTAAGAAACACAAATGATTATGCTCGTCAGCAAAATCGCCGTGTAATCTTGCGAATTAGTAAGCGTGAGGCTGATAATCTCTATGATTACTTGTTTCAATAGCGTGTTACTGTATATGATTGCAAGGAATTCGTAAGCAAAATAACAGCATAGGGTATCAGGGGAGTCAGAGTGCACATTTGGGCAGTGGCGAATCAGAAAGGCGGCGTTGGTAAAACGACCACAGTAGTTTCTTTAGCAGGGTTGTTGGCTGACGCTGGTCATCGGGTATTAATGATAGATCTTGACCCGCATGGCTCACTGACGAGTTATTTTCGTTTTGATCCTGATTCTATAGAAAAGAGTGCTTACAACCTTTTTCAGGCGACTGGAAAAATTCCAGAAGAGTTACCTGCATCGTTAATATTAGAAACAGGCCATCCCAATTTATCTTTAATGCCAGCATCTACAGCATTGGCAACGTTAGAGCGTCATGCCCAAGCTCAAGGGGGTATGGGGTTGGTTATTTCTAAAACACTGGCAATTTTATGGGATGACTACGATTATGTGTTGATCGATAGCCCTCCTGTACTTGGTGTGTTGATGATTAATGCATTGGCGGCTTGTCAGCAACTAGTGATACCTGTACAAACTGAGTTCTTAGCGATAAAAGGTTTAGAAAGAATGGTCAGAACATTGACCATGATAAACAGGGCAAGAAAACGTCCAGTGCCATTTTTGATTGTGCCAACTCTTTTTGATCGCCGTACTCAGGCTTCCAATAAAAGCTTACGTAGCTTAAAAGATACCTATGAAGAGTTGGTATGGCATTCGGTGATTCCAGTGGACACGAAGTTAAGAGATGCCAGTACAGCAGGTATTGCTCCTTCGGCACTGGATCCTAATGCTCGAGGAATTAAGGCTTACGCAAGTCTGATGGATTCTTTGCTGAACCCAGCGGGATAGTAACAGTTTATGAAAGACACAAAGAGTAAAGAAGCAGTTTTAGTTGGGCCTCAATTAGCTGTCCAGCGTTATCTTGATGATTTATTACAAGAGGCGACATCTGAGCCGTCTGTAGAAGAGTTAGATGAGGCCGAATCTGTTGAACCTGAACCTGTTGATTCTGATTTAGTTGAATCTGAACTGGTTGATTCAGAAGCTGGACTGAGTGAAGAAGAACTTTCAGCTTTAGATGCATCATTTAAGGATTTTGAAGAAGCAATATCGGCTCAAGTTGATGGCTTGTCATTAGATTCTGAAGACGCCAATATTATTCAGCCAGAGCCAGAGCCAGAGCCAGAGCCAGAGCCAGAGCCAGAGCCAGAGCCAGAGCCAGAGCCAGAGCCAGTTAAGAGAATTTCGAGAACAGATCCTTTGCCATGGGCGACAGGTAGATTTGAGTGTTTGCTTTTTTATGTCGGTGGTTTGAAACTTGCGGTACCTTTGGTTGAGTTGGGTGGGATTTTTCAAAGTGGAAGAGATAAGTTAACGTCAATATTTGGACAGCCAGATTGGTTCATGGGCGTTGCGAATGTTGGAGAGTTTAACCTTCGTACTGTTGATACTGCGCGCTGGATAATGCCTAATCATTATGAAGGCGAAATGAAAGACAATTTTAAATTCGTAATACAGCTTGACCGTACTGATTGGGGTGTTGCTTGTGAACGCGTGGCAGAGGCTATTACCTTAGAGCCATCGCAAGTGAAGTGGCGCAGTGATCGAAGTAAGAGGCCTTGGTTAGCTGGTACGGTAATTGATCATATGTGTGCCATACTTGATGTGCAGGGGTTTATAGAATTGTTAGACGACCCCCAAAATGGATTTAAAAACACGCAAAAATAATTGTAATGATCATTTTTTGATCTTTGGAGATGAATAATGGCAACTACTAGCATAGCGTTAAAAAATGCAAATCAGTCAGAAGATCCGATGTTGCAATGGGTGACATTTCGCTTAGAGAATGAAATCTACGGTGTAAATGTTATGCAGGTAAAAGAAGTTCTGCGCTATTCTGAGATAGCCCCAGTTCCTGGAGCTCCTAGTTATGTTTTGGGTATTATTCACTTGCGTGGAACGGTTGTAACCGTTATTGATACTTGTCAGCGATTTGGCTTGCCATCAGGCGAGCTTACAGATTCTACGCGTATCATGATTCTTGAAGTGGAAGGTCATGTTATTGGTATTCTGGTAGATGCAGTATCTGAAGTGGTTTACCTCCGTCAGTCTGAGATTGAGCCATCGCCAAATGTTGGTAATGATGAGTCATCTAAGTTTATCCAAGGTGTTTGTCATAAAAATGATATTTTATTAATTCTTGTCGATCTAGATAAACTGTTATCAGAAGATGAATGGTCTGAAGTAAGTAATTAAGGTAGTTGTACTAAATGGAATCTCAATGGTTATTTAACCTTCTCTTGATACTTCAATTTGTGATCTTGATTGCGGTTGTCGTTTGGGCTTTTCGATTATCGAAACGGCTAGAGCGCATGAAGCAGCATCACGCAGAAGCAGAATTGAATCAAAAAAAGCAAGTGCAAGTACTTGCCTCAGGATCAATAGGGATGGGGCGACGCTTGGTAGCTATTGAGAAAAAATTGAATCTCGCTGTAGAAAAGCAATCTGAAATTTTATCGAAAGAGGGTGGGGTCTCATACAATCGCGCTATGGAGCTTTTGGAAATGGGCGCGACTATTGATGATTTGGTTTCTAAATGCGGTCTTATACGAGCTGAAGCAGAATTGATCAGCTTATTAAAGCAAGAGTCACGTAGGAACTCTGATTACCACTGATGATCTTTGATTTTATGTGCAAAAGCGATCACCTCTGCGACTGCTAGATACAATGATTCCGGTATTTCTTCTCCTAATTCCAAAGTGCTGAGCATTTCTACAAGCTCAGGGCTTTGGTGAAGTAGAACGCCATTCTCCTTCGCAACTGCCAAGATTTTTTCAGCAAGTAAACCATTTCCTTTTGCGACGACTGTTGGTGCTGCGCTAAAGTCATATTTTAAAGCGACTGCTTTTTGCATTATGTTCTCACATCTATTAACGATTGAGTCTTAACAATATTAGTTTTTTCTTTATCGAGTTTAGCTTGAAAAGCGTCTAATCTTTCGATCTCAATGTCTTTGTCTTTTAATTGTTGTTTCAATGTAGACAGATTCTTTTGTAATTTTTGTACCGTTTCTGGGTCTTCTGCGGCAAAGAGTATTCCAACTTTATTTGCTTGGATACTGGCTCTCGCATCGAATCTTCCTGTTTCTTCAAAATCAAACTTTAGTTTTACCAGCCAGCGCCTATCTCGTTTCTCTTGCTCTTCTGAACTTGCGTCTTTATCTATCTCTATTTGTACAAAACTTGGTGATTGACCATGTTTAATTGGTAGTTCTATATGCAAGGGATAGGTTGGAGTGTTGAACTGATTAGGTTCTGAAAAATGCCGTAACTGGCTGGTGGTAATGCGTTCGATTGCATTTGCAATTTGTTCTGTTGGAATACTGCCAAGACGCATAGGGCCAATGCTTTCCTGGGCGTCTTTTAACTTTGTCAGATTGAGTTTTAGGTCGGCGGGTATTTGCGTTTTACTGTCATTAGCCAGTAATGATTCAGAGAATAGCCCGCTTGTTTGAATGGCCTGTTTCATAGCTTCTGGCGAGGTTGTTAGGGCTCCCAACGTTGGCATATTTTGCATCAGCTGTTTAAGCGCTTGTTGCGTTTGCGGTAGCAAGTTCGCATTCGACGTCTCGTTTAGGCTGTGTAATTGTTTGACGAGCTGAGACATATCCCCAAGAGACAACTGCTTCGGTAGGCTTTGTTTAAGTGCTTCTGTTTGAACAGTAGGCGCTGTCGCACTAGTTTTTGCTGGCAACACCTGCATATTGTTATTGGCGTCGACCATGACTCGTACGACATCGCCTTTTTTCAATGGCGTTTGACTAAGAATAGGAAACTCTGTTTTACCATCAGAAACCCTTGCTAGTTGTGGGTTTGATTGGGTGACTGTTGCTGTGGTCGTTTGAATGCTCGTAGCTAGTTGCGGCGTATTCACTGTCAACGGTTGATTGGTTGTCTTGGCCTGAATGTTTGTCGCGGCGAGTTGAGGGGGTACTGTTTGAGGACTCGTTGTCTGAGCACTAGAGGTTTGAGCACTGGAAGTCTGAACGCCAGAAGTCTGGGGCGTTACGGTTGTTGGTTGAGAATTTGCTGTTGTAGAAAGTGGAGCATTACCAGTATTGTTTGTCGCAGGTGTTACTGAGGTAACCGTTAAGTTTACGACACGAGATGCCAGCATAAGATTATCAGCTTGCCTAACTTGAGGTGCATTTTGATTGACGCCCGTTTTGCTGGTTTGATTCTCTACAGGAAGAGTCAGGGAGGCTTGCAGAGAATTGGTTTTATTTAATTTGGCATTTTGGATATCACTAATGTCGATGGGCGCGCCAGTATTAACAAGAGTAAATGGCTGTTGTGCACTGGTTGCATGCAACAGTTGGGCTGGTTTGCCTTGAAAATTAAGAGACTCGCTGCCCTGAAATTTAATCAGGCTGAGATTTTCGATTAGTTTTATTTCACTGCTTAATTTCGCAATTGTTCCTGTGTTGCCTAATATATTATTGCTACTGCTGTTAGTCGCATTGCTCTGCTTGCCTGATGATGCATTAAGCATAGATTGGATGTCAGAGATCATGTAGCCTGCCTGTTGATTAAATAGCCGATTGATTTGTGCTTTTAGAAACGCTTCTCATATAATGTTTGGGCTGTTCGGTATGGTTAAGCCGTACAGTTAAAATAGTGTAGCCAAACAATGTTAACCTTGACCCTTATATCGGCCGAATTGGATAAATCTTTTGCAATCTTCTGCTTCTTTAACAATATCAGACCTTTGGATCGAGCGTGGGGAAAGAGACCTATGTAAAGGGCTTTCTTTTAGTGTTCAGTCTGGTGATGTAGTGCGTATTCTAGGAGAAAATGGGGCAGGTAAGAGTTCTTTGTTAAAAGTCATCGCTGGTGTGCTTTCGCCTCTAGAGGGGCAAATATTGTATTCGGGCGAGGATGTCACCTTAGACAGAAATTCTTTACAGCAAGATGCAATCTATCTAGGTCATTCTATTGGTGTTAAAAGCCTGCTTACTGTTGCTGAAAATCTTCGTTGGTATTGTCCTGACGTTTCTACAAGCATGTTGTATTCGGTGTTAACTCAGTTAGGCCTTATAGATCAGGTCGATGTGCTGGTGAAAAAATTATCCGCAGGCCAAGCTCGACGAGTCGCTTTGGCGCGGTTATGGTTAAATAAAAAAACACTTTGGCTGTTGGACGAACCCTTTGCGTCTTTAGATGTCAGAGGAGTTGCCCTGCTAGAGGAGCGTATTCAACAGCATGTGTTGTTAGGTGGCTTGGTGATATTAACCACCCACCAGGACTTGCTGTCCATTGCTCCTCGTGACGTAGCGTTGTTATGACGTATTCTTCTTTTTTAGCGTCTGAATTTTTGGTGTTGTGGCGTCGTAAACAAGACGTTTTTAATGCGCTGTTGTTTTTCATTATTGTGGTTGCTTTGTTTCCGATAGGGATTAGTTCTTCGCCTGATTTTCTGGCGCCAGCGGCGGCAGGTATCGTCTGGTGTGCTGCGGTATTGGCTATTTTGATGGCTGTAGAAAGTATGTTCAAAGAAGATTATCGAGATGGTTCTTTGGAGCAGCTGGTTGTTAGTGGGTTGTCACTGCCTTTATTAATCTTGCTAAAAGTCGTCGCGCAATGGCTGGCTGTTGTATTGCCTTTGCTTGTTATGATGCCTTTATTAAGTGAAATGTTATATCTGCCAAGATCAGGTTTCTGGGTGTTGATCATGTCCTTACTTGTAGGTACACCTAACTTGTTTTTTATTGGTGTGATTGGTGCGGCTTTAACGGTATCAATAAAACAAGGTGCCATACTGGTAATGTTACTGATATTGCCGTTTTATTTGCCAGTGATTATTTTTTCGACGTTAGCGGTTAAAGCTGCACAAGCAAGTTTGCCTTATTCAGGGTTATTGGCAATGTTGTTAGCTATGTCTTTAATGTCTTTAGTTATATCACCTTTCATGACGGCGATTGCAGTCAAAGCGAGTGTAAACTGATGAGTTGGGCATGGTTTCATAAATTAGGTTCACCTAAGTGGTTTTTTTCTTGGTCTAAATCTTGGCCGTTGCCTGTGTTTTGTTTTGGCTGCTTTTGCCTTGTTATCGGCCTAGTGTGGGGGCTTGCTTTTGCTCCCGCAGATTACCAGCAAGGTAACAGTTTTCGCATTATTTATATTCATGTGCCCGTCGCTATGTTGGCGCAATCTTGTTACTTAGCATTGGGCGTATCAGGTTTTGTGTTTCTTGTCTGGCAGATGAAAATGGCGCCTATTTTTATTAAGGCAATGGCGCCAATTGGCGCGATTATGGCGTTGATCGCTTTGGTTTCGGGTGCCATTTGGGGCAAACCCACCTGGGGAACTTGGTGGGTTTGGGATGCAAGACTTACTTCTGTTCTAGTGTTGTTTTTTCTCTATATGGGCATTATCGCGTTGCAAAACTCTTTAGAGGATCAGGTTCTCGCGAATAAAGCCGCTGCTGTTATTAGTGTCGTAGGGCTGATTAACTTACCCATTATTAAGTATTCGGTGGTGCTGCTGGAAACCTTACACCAAGGGCCGACGTTTACGCTCACTAAAAAGCCTGAAATGCCTGCAGAAATGTGGTTGCCCTTACTCTTTTCAGTGATTGGTTTGTACTGTTTCGTGGCTGCTGTGGTTCTTTGGCGTATGCAGTCTGAGATATTAATTCGCGAACATAGATCGAGCTGGGTGAAACAAGAGGTAATGGAACATGGCCTTTAATAGTTTGTCAGAGTTTTTGATGATGGGAACACACGGCGTTTATGTTTGGTCAGCTTATGGTTTTAGTGCTTTGGCTTTAGTTTGGTTGGTTTGGAATACGCTAGCAACACGCCGCAAAACCCGAGACACGTTACGTAAACGCTTTTTGAGGAATCAAACCCGCTAATGCATTCAGTAAGAAAAAAACGTCTGTTAGTCATAACCGCCATTGTGTTGATATTGAGCGTAGCGGTTGCCTTGGTAATGTATGCCTTGCAGCAGAATATTAATTTATTCTTTTCTCCTTCCCAAATTGCTATGGGTGAAGCGCCACGAAATACCAATATTCGCGCGGGTGGAATGGTAGTGAAAGGCAGTGTTAAACGTAACCCTGACACTTTGGTGGTCGCTTTTGATGTGACTGATTTTCAGCACAAAGTCACCATTAAGTATCGTGGGATTTTACCTGATCTATTTCGAGAAGGTCAGGGCATTGTGGCTCAGGGTAAGCTAAATAATGACGGCGTGTTTGAAGCGACCGAAGTCTTGGCTAAACATGATGAAAAATACATGCCGCCAGAAATCACTGAAGCATTGAAAAATACCCAACGTTCGATGGGCGAGAGCGCAGAGTCCGCGCAATCTACTTATTAATTTAGGCTGTTTATGTTTCCTGAAATTGGTCAATTTTCACTGATATTGTCGTTATTTTTTGCCTTGTCGCTGGCCTCGGTGCCTTTGATTGGTTATTGGAAAGGCAATCGACTGTTGTTGGAAAGCGCTCTGCCATTGACTTTTATTATGTCGGCCTTGGTGTTGGTAAGTTTTGTCACTTTGAGCTTGTCGTTTCTAACGGATGACTTTTCTGTGTTGTATGTCAGCCAGAACTCCAATAGCCAGTTGCCTGTTTGGTACAAATTTAGTGCTTTGTGGGGCGGGCATGAAGGGTCATTATTATTGTGGGTACTTATCTTGTCTGGCTGGTGTTCCGCCGTTGCGTTAAAGATAAGAACTTTACCGGAAGATATCGGGCCCGTGGTTTTATCTGTGTTAGGTATGGTCTGTGTTGGTTTTTTATCCTTCTTGCTTTTTACCTCTTCTCCTTTTGCTCGTTTATTACCGGATGTGCCTGCGGATGGCGGTGACCTGAATCCACTTTTACAGGATTTTGGTTTGATTGTTCACCCTCCTGTTTTGTATATGGGCTATGTTGGCTTCTCCGTAGCATTTGCCTTTGCTATTGCCGCTTTGATTACAGGCAACTTAAATTCTTCTTGGGCGCGTTGGGCAAGACCTTGGACAGCAGCGTCGTGGGCGTTTCTGACTTTAGGCATCACACTGGGAAGTTGGTGGGCGTATTACGAACTAGGGTGGGGCGGCTGGTGGTTTTGGGACCCAGTAGAAAACGCGTCTTTTATGCCCTGGTTAGCGGGAACGGCTTTGTTGCATTCTCTTGCTGTCACCGAGAAGCGTGGTGTGTTTAAAAGCTGGACTGTCTTATTAGCGATTTTTACATTTAGTCTTTCCTTACTAGGAGCATTTTTGGTTCGCTCTGGCGTACTAACTTCGGTGCATTCTTTTGCCGCTGATCCTACTCGCGGTATTTTTATTCTTGCTTTGCTCTTGGTGCTCGTTGGAGGCAGTTTGTTGTTGTATGCCATTCGAGCGGCTGAGGTGCGTTCTACCGTGTCTTTTGGTGTAACAGGACGAGAAGCTTGGTTGCTGCTCAATAACATCCTATTAACGGTTCTGACGTTAACGGTATTATTAGGTACCTTGTACCCTTTAATATTTGATGCGTTAGGGCTGGGTAAAATCTCTGTTGGCGCACCATATTTCAATAGCGTTTTCACACCAATCGCTCTCTTGCTGATGGTTTTTATGGCGGTTGGCCCTTTATCAAAATGGCACCATACGAAATTTAGTGTGTTTTTTAAGGTTTGTTCTATCTCAGCGTGTATCGCTACCTTATCGGCGGGCTTGGTTGTTTATTGTTATGGGTTTGGTTTTATCGCTTGGCTGAGTTTGGCGGTGGCATTTTGGGTGGTGTTCTTATCCTTCTCTGATTGGTTTGGAAAAGTCTCTGCTGGTACAAAAGGGATTATTCTTCGCGCTCGTCAATTACCAAGAAATTACTACGGTATGTTATTGGCGCACCTTGGTATGGTCGTTACCTTGGTGGGGATTGTATTGGTTAGCGTCAATAGCCATGAATCTATGTTGCGATTATCTCCCGGGGATCGAGCAACTATCGCAGGCTATGAATTTCAGTTTGATCAAATGGAACAAGTGAAAGGACCAAATTACGTGGCAAGCAAAGGGCAATTTACCGTCTATAAAGCTGGTAAAGCTGGTAAAGCTGGTAAAGCTGGTAAAGCTGGTAAAGCTGTTGCTGTTCTACATCCAGAAAAGCGTTTTTTTTCAACTCGTCAGCAAGTCATGACGGAAGCAGCATTAGATGCTGGTTTTACTCGCGACTTGTATGTTTCCTTGGGGGAACGACTGGATGATTCCGCATGGGGCGTACGAATTTACGTGAAATCTTTTGTGCGTTGGATTTGGCTTGGCGGTTTGATGATGATGGCTGGTGGTTTGTTGGCTGCGCTAGATAAACGCTATCGAAAACGAGCAGGAGTTTAACTATGCGGAAGTTGCTGTTTTTTATGCCGTTGGCAGTTTTTCTGATACTTAGCGTAGTGTTTTATTTGCAGCTCGGCAAAGATGCTCAGTATATGCCTTCAGCCTTGGTGGGAAAAAAAGTACCCGAGTTCACCTTGGTGTCGTTGCAAGACGATCAGGTTTATACGCACAAAGATTTACCGAATACGCCGTATTTGATTAATTTTTGGGGAACTTGGTGTCCTGCTTGTCATGTTGAACACCCTTTTTTAATGGAGCTGGCAAATTCTGGTGTGCCTATTGTTGGCATCGATTACAAAGATGAGAAAGTGCTTGCGGAGCAATGGTTAGAGCAAAAGGGTAATCCTTATCAAGTCATATTGATGGATGAGATCGGCAACTTTGGCGTTGATATGGGTGTCACAGGCGCACCTGAAACCTTTGTTGTTGATCGTTCTGGTGTAGTGGTTTATCGACATCAAGGTGTGATTAATGCCGAAAATTGGCCTGAAATAAAAGGCTATATGAAATGATGCTTATTAGAGATGTTTTCTTATCTATTGCTGTGCTTCTTTCCTTATCAGTTTTTGCACAGGAGCAAATGACCTTTAGCTCAGAATTGAACAAAACACGTTATCAAAGTTTGGTTGAAGAATTACGTTGCCCAAAATGTCAGAATCAAAACTTGGCAGACTCTGGCTCTGGCATTGCTGTTGACCTTCGTGAGCTTGTCCATCAGATGATAGAGCAAGGTAAAACGGATCAGGAAATTGTTGATTACATGGTGGCGCGATATGGCTCTTTTGTTTTGTATCGTCCACAGCATTCAACTGCAACATTTTTACTTTGGTATGGTCCGTTTATTCTGCTTGGAATAGGGCTTTTGGCTTTTGTTGTAGTGGTGATGGCGAACCGTAAACGACGAGGACGAGATTTATGATGATCGCATATTTGCTGATGGCCACCATGATGGTGATGAGTATTGTCTATCTTTTCGGCTCTATTACTCATCGTTTGGGTAAGTATTCAAATAATAAAGACGATCAAAATATACAAGCGTTTTCTATGGTACGCCGAAAAGAAATCGCGGAAGAAGAGGATGCGGGTCGATTGACTCCGAGCGAATCTTTGCAGTTGTTATCTGATGTAGATTATGAGGAGAATTCTATTGATGGCCGACAAAAACGCTTTTTTCATAATGATATTCTCTTTGCTCGTTGGGTCATGCTTTGTGTAGTAGTTGTTGCCGTTTTGGGTAGTGTGAGTCTGTATCAACAAATTGGTTATTCGAAAGATGTGGCTTTTACACAAGATTTGCAAACGCAGCAACTGACTCCGCAGAAAGTGAGCGATTTTTTAAAATATCGCAGTGCGCGTTATGACAGAGTTGAGGATTGGTATTATTTAGCGACAGATTATGTCGGTGCTGAAAAGTATCAAGAAGCGGTAGTTGCGTTTGAGATGGCATTAGAAAAACTACCGCGCAATGCCGAAAACCGTGTGAACTTATTGGTTGAATACGCTCAAGCTATTTTTTATGCGAATGGGGGCCAAAGTTCCGATAAAATGCTAAAAATTGTTGATGCTATTCTGCAAGTGGCACCAACCCAAGCCACGGCTCTGGATTTGAAAGGTGTGGCTAATTTTGCACAACAAAACTATTTAGGCGCCGTATTAGCTTGGCAAGAGGCGATTCGTTATAGCGTACATTCAACGGAACGCTTGGCGTTATTGTCGGCGATTAGTAAAGCACGAGAATTAGGCCGAATTGATTATCAGCAAGTTGCGCCCATTATTACCGATCAGTTAGTGGTGGAAATTGAATGGGATGCCAGTAAGTTGACATGGAAAAGAGACGATATTTTGCTAGTTTATGCTGTGGTTAAGGGGCAAAAAATGCCAATCGCCATACAAAGAGTATTTCCTGAGGATTTGGGGCAGCCTATTTTGTTAACAAATCTTGACTCCTTAATGCCAACTGTAACCTTGGCGGAAGTTAATAGAGTCGATTTAGTGGTTAAATTGGCGAATATTAATGACAATGATCTTACAAAAGGTCGAATTATCGGTACAAAGCATGGTTTACTTACAAATCGTAAAGAGATTTTCGTAATCAACGTAGCCTTGTAATTGAATCCTAAGCCGCTTCGTTTGATAATACGATCAACATTAATTGATGCAATTCGGAATGAGTAATGGAATTTAGCTTGCGTGAGTGGCTAATCTTGATTGGGGTCGTCATTATTGTCGTTATCCTCATAGATGGATTTCGTCGGTATAAAAAAGGGCAGGAATATGCCCAGGCAGATAATGACTTCTCTGATATAGATGAATCAGATGATGATGCACTAGTGCGTCAAGGCTCTGCCGTTGGGTATAGTAAAGTCTCTTCAAGTGAACGAGTAAAATCGTCACAAGATCCTATCGTTAATGCTTTTGAGAATGCTAGGAAAACGGCAAAATCGCCGTTAGCCGATGTCCCTCATAAAGTTGATTCTGGTCCAGAGCTGGATAGAGGTGAAGAAATGCACCTTGATGAGTTGGCTTCTTTGGTGCCTGAGCGAGATTTTGGCGATTCTGCAGTATCTGAGCAAAACTATTCTGATGATGGCTTTTATGAGCAAGATGATCTTGATTTGGATTTTGCTATAGAGACTAATAATAGCTATGACGGTCATTTTGATGAGGACTATGAACGCAGTTATTCAGAAATTGATATCGATCAAGTGACACCGAATAGTGTGATTGATGGTATTAACGAAGGTGATCAAGAAGACAACAGTATTGCTGAAATAGAAGAAGTCATCGTGATTAATATTTTTGCCCCTGAAGAGCAAAACTTCTCTGGTATGGAGCTGCTTCAGCTTATCTTAAATTGCGGTATGCGCTACGGTGAAATGGATATTTTCCATCGTCATGAAGATGGTTTCGATCGTGGTCGAGTGCAGTTCAGTATGGCAAATGCTATCGAGCCGGGCACTTTTGATTTAGAAACTATGGGAGAAAGCGATTGCTCAGGTGTTAGCTTCTTCATGGGCTTGCCAGGTCCAAAAAATAGCATGAAAGCGTTCGACTTCATGCTTGAAACAGCTCAGACCTTAGTGCGTAACCTAGGTGGGGAGCTGCGTGATGAGCGCCGAACTCCGATGAGTGATCAAACGATTGCTCATTGTCGTCAGCGAATTCGCGATTTTGAGCGCCGCCGATTAATGCGCAACAAACAGTAATGATATCAAGGCCCTAAGGGGCCTTGATTGTTTTGATGTTTATTTTTAATACAAGCCTGCAGAAAATTTCGAGTTTATTTATATATGACCCAAGAGAAAGACATGACGCATCAGCAGATGCTGGACCTGATTCAGCAACTTAACGATTATAGCTATGCTTATCATGTAAAAGACGAACCAATCGTTCCTGATGCAGTATACGACCGTGATTATTGTCAGCTTCAATCTATAGAGGCCGAGCACCCAGAGTGGATTCAAGAGGATTCTCCAACCCAGCGAGTTGGCGAAAAGCCAGACAGCGGTTTTGCTAATGTCGCTCATACTGTTCCTATGTTGTCTTTAGACAATGCCTTTGACAATGAGTCTTTGTCTGATTTTGATCAGCGCATTCGCAAATTACTCAATACCGATCATGTGACGTATTGTTGCGAACCGAAATTAGATGGCTTGGCAATTAGTTTGCGTTATGAAAACGGACGTTTGGTACGAGGCGTGACGCGCGGTGATGGGTTATCTGGTGAAGACATTACGTCGAATATCAAAACGATCTATTCTGTACCTCTGAAACTGCGCACTCAAACGCCGCCAGCAGTATTAGAAGTTCGCGGCGAAATCTATATGCCAAAAGAAGGCTTCGAAAAACTGAATGCCTTAGCGGTTGAACAAGGCGAAAAGACTTTTGTTAACCCTCGTAATGCGGCAGCAGGCAGCTTACGCCAGCTTGATCCTAAGATTACTGCCACTCGTCCCTTGGTGATGTGTGCGTATTCAATTGGTTATGTAGAAGGTTGGGATCAGCCGAAAAGTCACTACGAAGGCCTGCTGAAATTAAGCGAGTGGGGTTTTCGTACCAATGATCTAATGGCAACAGCTGAAGGCGCACAAGGTTGTATTGATTATTACGAAATGCTCAACGAAAAGCGTGCAAACTTGTCTTATGATATCGATGGTATTGTTTATAAAGTTGATCAAATTGCCTTACAGAATCAACTTGGTTTTATTGCGCGTGCGCCACGTTGGGCCATCGCCAGAAAATTCCCCGCTCAGGAAGAAATGACTCGAGTGTTAGGTGTTGATTTCCAGGTGGGTCGTACTGGCGCTATTACACCTGTTGCGCGATTAGAACCAGTATTTGTTGGCGGTGTGACGGTTTCTAATGCAACCTTGCACAACAAAGACGAGATCGCTCGATTAGGTGTAAAAGTGAATGACTTTGTGATTGTTCATCGCGCAGGTGACGTGATTCCTAAAGTCGTTCAGGTAGTTTTAGATAAGCGCCCTGATGATGTGACGGATGTTATTTTTCCAGAAGCTTGTCCTGTTTGTGGCTCGGACTTGGAACAAGTTGAAGGTGAAGCCATCATTCGCTGTACTGGCGGTTTGGTGTGTGGTGCGCAGCTAAAAGAGTCTCTAAAGCATTTTGTTTCTCGTAAAGCGATGGATGTTGACGGCCTTGGCGATAAGCTGATTGAGCAGCTGGTGGATCAGGAACTTGTTAAAACGCCGGTGGATATTTTTACCCTAGTCGAGAAAAAGGACACCTTGTTATCCATGGAGCGTATGGGGCAAAAGTCAGTCGAAAAGCTTCTTGCTTCAATCGAGACGGCAAAGAATACGCAATTTAACCGCTTTATCTACTCCTTGGGTATTCGAGAAGTGGGTGAAGCAACGGCTCGTGCCTTGACCAGCTATTTTACTGAGCTAGATGATTTGATGGCGGCAGATCAAGAAACCTTGGTAGAGGTGGAAGATGTCGGCCCCATTGTAGCTCAACACGTACGTTTGTTTTTTGATCAGGAATTAAATCGAGATACCATTAAAGGCTTGTTAGCTGCTGGTGTTGTTTGGGAGAAGAAGCAGCAAGTTTCAGCTGATGAGTTACCCTTGTCTGGTAAAACCTATGTTGTAACGGGTTCATTAAGCCAATTTAGTCGCGATCAAGTAAAAGACAAGTTGCAATCATTAGGTGCTAAGGTGAGTGGTTCAGTCTCAGCGAAAACAGATTGCTTAGTTGCTGGTGAAAAAGCCGGTTCGAAACTCACCAAAGCGCAGTCTCTTAATGTGCCAGTTATTGATGAAGCGGGTGTCATTGCTTTGCTTAATCAACATGGAGCGATCTAATTGGATACCTTAATACCTTATGATTCATTAGCACCAGATACGCTAGAAACCATTTTGGATGATATTGTGTCGCGTGATGGCACTGATTATGGTGACTATGATTTGTCGGCAGCGCAAAAGCGCGAGCAGGCGCTCAGGTCGTTACGAAACGGGGAAGCTGTGCTGTTGTTTGATACAGAGAGCGAAACCATTAAGATGGTTCCGAAAAGTGATTTAAGTAATTACGACCTCATGTGAGGTCGTAATTTTTTCGTTATTCCACACAATCTCGAACACAATGGTTAATATTGTGATCCATCACTCTCGATGGCTCTTCACCAGTGTTGCGACCTACGATTTTTGCAGGAACACCGGCAACAGTTGTGTGGTGTTCAACAGGTTCTAATACTACGCTCCCCGCACCAATTTTCGCGCCTTCACCGATTTCAATATTGCCAAGAATTTTAGCACCGGCACCAATTAATACACCTGAACGTATCTTAGGATGACGATCGCCGTGCTCTTTACCTGTGCCGCCTAGAGTGACCGATTGCAAAATAGATACGTTGTCTTCAATAACACAGGTTTCACCCACCACAAGGCCTGTGGCGTGGTCTAGCATGACTCCACAGCCTATTGTTGCTGCTGGATGGATGTCGACACTAAATACCATCGACATTTGTCCTTGTAGATACAGGGCTAAGCTCTTGCGATTGTTTTTCCATAACCAGTTTGCTACACGATACGTTTGTAAGGCGTGGAAGCCTTTAAAAAACAGCAGTGGCGTAGTAAATGTATCGCAAGCAGCGTCCCTTTCTTTTATCGCTAAAATATCTTGCTCGATGCATCTGACAATGCCAGAGTTAGTATCTGCCATGGCTTCTTCGAATACTTCTCGTAATACCATAGCGGGAATTGATATGCTGTCTAGCTTGCTGGCGAGTAAAAAACTTAAAGCAGAACACAATGATTCATGGCGTAAGATAGTAGTATTGAAATAGCTGGCCAAAATAGGCTCATCTTGTGCAAGCTTTTTTGCTTCCGCTTGTAAAGATGGCCATAGATTGTCAGAAGTCACGGCATGATGCATTGTTGTACTCAAGGGGTATTCACCTATATCGATTCACGTTTAGAATGTAGGTTATAAGGTTAGGGTTAAACAATACAAGTGGCAATATGAAGATTGCTCAATAAAGATGGAGATAACATGTCTAAAAAAAATGTTGCTGATGCATTGCATATCTTTTATGAATTAAATTCCGCGTTTTCCGATGCCTATTGGGAAACCAACGATATTAATCAGAAAGATCGCTTTTTTGCGATGAAAGGCATATTGCAAGATGAACTTGATGAATTGCATAAATTGAGCCTACAGGACCACGTTTATCCTTATGAGCCAATTAATCCAAGTTTGTTGCAACTGAGCGATAAGCTAAGGGCTTTGTTGCCAGAACTTAATCATTATGTATTCCGTCCTCAAACCTCTAGTCGATTTGTTGAGCTTATTCCAAGTGCTTGTGAGTTGTTTGAATCATAAGAGAATGATGGCGTAAATATCACTGCATTGAGTTTTTTCAGAATTTACTCAATGCAGTGAGTTAAAGAACTATAGGTTTAAGTTCTTGTGCTGTATTAAAGGTTTTGGCTGCGTTTTAGGTCGCGAATGATAAAGCGGCTTGGGTGCAGTTTATGGCTTACCTGTTGCTCTAAAGGAGAAGGAGTGCCAGTGATCAAGCTGGCAATATAACTTCCACTTAATGGCGTAGAAATAAGTCCTCTCGAACCGTGCCCGATATTGATGTAGAGCTGTTTTATAGGCTCTGCAACCTCATTACTTTGCCACTTCGCATTCTTAGTTAAAGTTGAGTAGGCTTGCTGATAAACGTCCTCTGATTGAACCGGTCCAACAATCGGCGTGTAATCTGGCACGGCACATCTGAACGATACTCGTCCACCACAATCCTCACTGTTAAATGTTTCTTTTGGCAATAAAAGCAGGCTTTCTAAAATGGCTAAATTGCGTTTATGCCCTTCTTCTCTTACTTGATCATCTAGGTCTTTTAGATCGTATGTCGAGCCAAAGTGCAGCAAGTTGTTTATCGAAGGGGAAACATAGCCAAACTCACAAAGAACCTTATCGAAGTCTATTTTATCGGTAGACTCACCGATGGCTTGGCAAGCGACTTTGGCTTTTTCAATATCAATAAACGAGACTTGTCCACGAATCGGATAGTCTGGAGTGTTAGGTGTTACTCCTAAAGCTTTTGTATCATTTGCCGTGCATAGCACAACATGCGAAAAGCGTGTTTGTTGGTCGTTAAGTGGAGCTTCTTGATACTTGGGGCGTGCTTGCCAGCCAACGGTTTGGCCACCTGCTTCAACAGCTGAGAGGCTTTCAAGCTTTGTATTTAAACAAACATGAATGTTTTCGTGAGACAAAAGTGTCTCGCAAAGTTTTGTCAGCACAACCCAGCCAGATAGAGGCAAGAGCAAACTGTCTTCTCTGTCTTTGGATGCTTGTAATATGGCTTCTGGATAGAGCTTTTCATCGAGTAGTTTTTGAAAGCGTCCGGCTTCTTTGTCGTGTTTCGGTATTTGTATTAATCCGCAGGCGTCCCAGAATTGTTTGTTTTTATCTAAGCTGGAATATAAACGAGTTGCGTGTAAATAAGCTGATAAATAAAAGCGATTCACTGGCGTATCTTGAGAGGCTAGCTTAGGATAAAGCATGCCTTGTGGATTACCTGACGCACCGCCAGCAATGCAATTACCTTGTTCCCATACTTCTACTTTAATGCCTTGTTTAGCGAGCGCATAAGCGGTATTGGCACCTGCCAATCCAGCACCGACGACCAATACTGTGGTGACTTCTGATGTATTATCTTTACGAAGATTGAACCAAGATTGACCTTGGGACATGCGTTCAGATAACGGCGCAGTTGAGCTATTCAGTTCACCGACCGTCATTTCTCTTTTTTGACCAAAACCTTTTACTTTACGAACATCAAAGCCAACGTTTTTTAAGCCTCTGCGCACAATCCCAGCAGCGGTGAAGGTGGAGAAGGTTGTGCCTTGATGGCTAAGGCGGTGGATATGCTTAAACAGATTGTCTGACCACATTTCTGGGTTTTTGCTGGGAGCAAAGCCATCTAAAAACCAAGCATCAACGTCGGCATCTAACGCAGCGAAGCCATCTTCTGCTTCACCAAACCACAGTGTTAATTGGATTCGGCCTTGCTCTAGCTCCACGCGGTGCAACCCGTGGCAAACTTCAGGGTAAGCGTCGATTAGTTGTTGACTTAAATGGCTTATAGACGGCCACATCTTTAGCGCGTCAGTCAGCATGCTCTTGGTCATTGGGTATTTTTCGACCGAGATAAAGTGCAGCTGTTTATCGCTGGCGGCTTCGGTTAAAAAAGCCTGCCAAGCGCATAAAAAGTTTAATCCTGTGCCAAAGCCTGTTTCGGCAATCACAAAGGCGTTTTTTTGTAGTGACGCCCAACGTTCGCTTAGTTGGTTGTTTTTTAAAAAAACGTGACGTGTTTCTTCCAGCCCTGACTCTTTGTCAAAATAGACATCGTCAAACTGGTTGGAGTGAGGTGCGCCATCCTCACCCCAAGTTAAAGTAGGAGATTCTAATTGGTAACTAGTTAACACGCGTGATGCTCTCGATAATAACAGGTTCGGTCGGAACGTTTTGGTAAGGGCCAACCGTTGATGTTGGTACTGCAGAAATGGCGTCCACAATATCCATACCAGAAGTAACTTCACCAAAAACGGTATAGCCTGCAGCGCCACGAGCGCCATGATTCAAAAAGGCGTTATCGACTTGGTTGATAAAGAATTGTGATGTAGCACTGTTTGGATCTTGAGTCCGCGCCATGGCAAGAGTGCCACGGTTATTAGCTAGTCCATTATCACCTTCATAGGCAACGGCTTTATGGGTTGTCTTGCGCTCTAGGTCTTTGGTAAAACCACCGCCTTGTACCATGAAGCCGCGTATTACTCGGTGGAAAATAGTGCCGTTATAGAAGCCTTCATCGGCATAACGTAGAAAGTTGGCAACAGATTTAGGCGCAGCGTCATCATTTAGATCGACTCGGATTGTGCCTTGATTGGTTAAAATATCGACTTCTGTCGCATATGCTTGTGAACAAAGCGCGAACAGAGCCAAGCTGGTGATAAGATATTTACGCATAGTGCTACTTCCTTATTGAGTGTATGGGCAATAGTATTAGTTGTGTAGTGGCGTTCCAAGACGTCTTGTTAATTTATCGGAGAGAAAGCAAATGCGAACTGCTGCCGTAGAAATTGAATATTGTACCTTATGTCGCTGGATGTTGCGTGCGGCTTGGCTGTCTCAAGAGCTGTTGACAACATTTGATGATGATATAAAAAGCGTTACCTTGATACCAACGCAAGGCGGTATTTTTAAAGTTCGAGTGAATGGTCAGGAAATTTGGTGTCGTAAAGAAGAAGATGGTTTTCCTGAGGCTAAAGTATTAAAGCAGCGAATGAGAGATGTGATCGATCCTGAGCGAGATCTTGGGCACTCGGATGTTAAAAAATAATAAAATAGACTCCACAAAAAAATGCCGCTTCATATTGATAG